>CAYYTN010000348.1:0-2812 GCA_964474495.1 uncultured Chloroflexota bacterium | reverse complement strand
AGGGCTGCTTGCGACTTCAAAACGTGGCGACCGCGCCGCTCTCCGCCGAGTCAAGACCCAACGGCAGGGCGCGCCCCCCGAAACCTACGATGGACCCGTGGGCTCAGCCGTGCAAGCAGCCGGGGCCTGTCGGCTCCGGTTATCGAGTGGCCGTGGCGCGCGTCTCAGAGATGGCCGCGGGCCGGGCAACATCCCGTCACCGGGCTGTGCCTTGCGATCGAATTGACAGATTCAGGTGCGGTTCCAATCTGGAATACCCGACTAGAATCCAGAATGGGATGTCTTCGGGCCGCCGGACGGCTCGGCCCTCCCACACGGCGGAAACATGTTCCCCTTCATCTTCTTCATCGGCACCAAGAAGGTCACCACCGACGAAGACGACCTCGGCCGCCACGTCTGCCCCATCTGCGAAGTCCGCCGGCCCTTCCGCCTGCGCCACACCCACCATGTTCCCACGCTCTTCTTCATTCCGATCCCGGTCGTCAGCTTCTTCCACCGCTATTACGCCACCTGCAACCACTGCGACCAGGGCCAGCCGATGGCCGCCGAAGAAGTCGACGAGATCGCCCGCCTCGGCGGCGTCCCCGAGTAGCGCGCCGCCGGCTCAAGCCCGACCGAATCTAGAAGGGCCGCCGCGCGATCGAGAAGATCTGCCCCGTCGCGCCCGACTCCGGCATCGCGAAGATGTAGTGAACGAAGTCCGCCACCTCGCTGGCCGGTTTCACGATCTCGCTCGGCCCCTGCGGCGCCGCCTTGCCCGCGAATTCGGCCAATATCGCCTCCTCACTCTCCGGGTTATTGGACCAGTTCGCGATCAGCGTCGCCACCGGGCCCGGAATCAACGTGTTCACCAGGATTCCCCGGTCCCACACCTCCATCGCGAGCGCCCCGGTCAGCATATGCACCCCGGCCTTCGAGGCGTGGTACGAGGAGTTGCCGGCTTTCGCGCTGGCGCCCGCGCCCGAGCCGGTGTTCAGGATCTGGCTGCCGCGCGGCATGTCGTTGATGAACGCCCGCGCCACGTGATAGACGCCCAGCAGGTTGATGTCGATGACCCGCCGCCACACCTCCGGGTCGCTCTCCGTCAGCGGACCCTCGCCCATGCTCACCCCGGCGTTGTTGAACAGCAGGTCCACCGGCCCCAGTTCGTCCTTCACCGCCCGCGCGAATGCCTCTACCTGGTCCCAATCGGCGACGTCGGTCGGCATCGCCACCGCTTTCCGCCCCATCCCACGCACCTCTTCCGCCAGCGCCTCCAGTTCCTCCGCCGAGCGCGAGCACATCCCGATGTCGGCTCCGGCCGCGGCCAGATCGCGCACCACCGCCCGGCCGATGCCCCGCCCCGCCCCGCTCACCACCGCCACCTTGCCCGCGAAATCCTCGTTACCCATAGCGCGCTCCTCTATTCCTTTTGTCGAACATCGGCTTGCTCTTCGCCCGCTCGCTCGCCGACCGTATCTACATCAGCCCGTGGGCCTGGTTCAACTCCCAGAAGTTCCCCGCGTCCAATTCGCGCCCGGCCAGCCCCGCATAGTCCGGTTCGTAGCGGTAGGCCCGGTACACCCAGGACATGTTCACCCCGGGCCCGCGCGGGTTCACGAACGGGTTGATCCATTCCCAGGCCGGCTCGCCCCGTCGGGTCACCTCCAGCAGCCGCCCGGTCATCCCCTCACAGATCAGCACGTTCTCCCGTGCCAGCCGGTGCGCCCCCGAAATCAACGGGCTGTACATCGCCTCCGGCGGGTCGGTCTCGTACTTCCACACCACCTTGTCGGTCTCCGGATCGACCTCGATCACGCTCGACCAGGGCAGATGCTCGGCGTGCATTCCGTTGTCGAAGATTTGCACGTTGCCGTTGCGCAGCACCGTCGCGTCGTGCTGGTGCCCCAGGTTGCCCTCGCCGTAGCGCCAGGTCAGCTCCCCAGCCACCGGATCGATGATCCCGACCAGGCTGATCTCCCGCGCCGAGAACAGGATCTTCCCGTCCGGCAACAGGTCGAAGGCGTTGGTGTGGATCCATTCCCAGCGCCGGTCCAGCGGGCAGATACGGTCCTTGCGCGGATCCAGCATCCTCCAGATGTTGATCCGCGACACTTCCTTACCCGTCGGGTCGATCTCCACGATGTCATCGGCGATCAGCGGCGGCAGCTTCTCGCGCGGTTTCTTGAACCCGCCCTTCACCCGCTTTTCCAGCTCCGCCGGTATCTCCACGTACTCCAGGAACATCGTGTTGCCGTTCTCCAGCCGCAAGATGTCGTGATGCAGCAATTCGTTCTGGTACTCCCACACCAGGTTCCCGTCCCAGTCGTACTCCTGGATGATCGTGCAGTCCCCGCCGAGGCGCCGGACGTGCTGCTTCAGGGTCAGCGGCGCGTCGGCGGCTTCCTTCCCTGGCCGCCCTCCGAAGCGTTTCTCCCGGCCCAGCATCAGCAGATTTCCGTTCTCCAGTATCCGGCCGAACTGCGGTGAAACTCCGTCGAACCGCCAGCGATGCACGATCCGCCCGTCCATATCGATCAGGAACGACGAGTCTCCCGACAGCGGACTCACAATCGTGAAGCCCTTCACCGAAAGCGGCGGCCGGTGATACGTCAGCCCGGTCTTGCGTGCTACCGACCAGCCCATATTTCGCTCCTGATCTCAAAGCCAACTCGCTCCGCCCCAACCCGGCCGCCGCGCCGTCGCTGGCGGCCACGCAGATCATCGCCCATAATCCACACAATTGCTACGGAGAGGCTCGGAATGCCCCTCTACCCCTGTAAAGGTTGTTCGCTTGGCAACCGGAACGCACCGGGGATGTGCGCTACATATC
>CAYYTN010000347.1:0-2815 GCA_964474495.1 uncultured Chloroflexota bacterium | reverse complement strand
GTGGACGGGCTTCGCGCAGTCGAAGCTGATTATCGAACTGGCGGAGAGCCACGACATCGTGATGGCCCCGCATAACTATTACAGCCACCTGTCGACGTTCATGGCCGGGCATCTGTGCGCGTCGACGCGCTCGGTGCAGATCATGGAGACGGATGTGGACGCGGCGCCGTGGCGGGATGAGTTCTTCACGGAATTGCCGCAGATCGAAGACGGCCACCTGGTGATCTCGGACGCGCCGGGCTGGGGCACCGACCTGAACGAGGCGGCGATCGCGAAGCGGCCGTGGCAGGGGTCGCTGCCGGCGCCGGGGGTGCTGAATCTGCCCCGGCGCTAGCCGGACCTCACGCCATCATGATGCGGTCGGGGCCGAGGTCGAGGACGGCGATCGAGGCGTCGTAGCTCTTCTGCAGTAGCTCGGCTTTGACCGCGAGGTAGGAGGGGTCGTCCCAGAGGTCGTGGCTTTCGGTGGGATCGGCCTCCAGATCGTATAGCTCACCAACCTCGTTGCCGTGATAGACAACCAGCTTCCAGCGCCGCTCACGGTACATGGAGGCCGAGGAGGCGTCGTCGCCTTCCACGGCGTCGTGGTACTCGCTGCGTACGAAGTCACGGTGTTCGTCAGCCGGGGCCTCGCCGGTGAGGATGGGAACCAACGAACGGCCGTGGGTGTCCGCGGCCATTGCCAACCCGGCGGCTTCGGCGAGGGTGGGAGCGATGTCGACCGCTTCGACGAGGGCTTCGCTGATGACCCCGGCCTCGAAGTGGCCGGGCCAGGAGATCATGAGCGGCACCCGGACGAGCGGGTCATAAAAACGGCAGCCCTTGAGGACCAGCCCGTGGTCGCCGAGCATTTCGCCGTGATCGCTGGTGAAGATGACGATGGTGCTATCGCGCAGATCGTTGGCCTCCAGGAAGTCAAGAAGTCGGCCGAACTGCTCGTCGATCAGTTCAATCATGGCGTAGTAAGAGGCTTTGACGCCGGGAAACTGCCAGTGCTCGGGGGGCATCGATTGCGACTGGAAGTCGATGCCGGCGGCGGCGAGTTTGTTCTGGTGGGCGATATCGGATTCGGCGAAGACGGGCTCGGGCAGGGTCTCCGGGTCGAAGCGACGGTAGAACTCCCAGGGGGCGTCGTGCGGGGGGTGGGGGTCGAAGGGGTTGAGGCTGATGAGCCAGGGCCGGTCATCGTCGCGGGCTTCGTCGATGAACTCCATCGCCCGGGCGGTGCACCAGGTGGTCTGGTGCAACTCGGGAGGGGCGTTGTCTTCGTCGGCGGTGGGCTCCCAGAGGCCGCCCTGGGGCATGTCGTCTTCGCGACGGGGACGGCGGCGATCGTCGAACTGGGCGAGGACGTCGTCGGCGTTGGCGCCCTGCTCTTCGATCCATTCGTAGTAGTCGCCGCGGCGCTGCCAATCGGTGCGGGGGGCGTGGCTGTAATGGAAGAAGCGGTAGCCGTCGTCGGCGCGCGATTCGCGGCCGTAGATGCCGCCGGACAGGTGCAGCTTGCCGACCAGGCCGCAGTCGTAGCCGACCTCGGCGAGCAGGCGAGTGATGAGGCGTTCTTCGACGTCGGGGGAGACGGTGCCGTTGCCGTTGCGGGAGTTGCGCAGGTGCGAGGGGTACATGCCGGTGAGGAAGCTGGACCGGCTGGCGGTGCAGATGGGGGCCTGGCAATGGGCATGAGTGAAGGTGACGGCGGTGTCCATGAAACGGTCGAGATTTGGGGTGTTGATGTGCTCGTTGCCGAGGCGGTGGATGGTGTCGTAGCGCTGCTGGTCGGTGCAGTACCAGATGATGTTGGGTCGCTGGTCAGCCATGTTCTCTCCCTGCGGTGGCGGCCGGGGGCCACGGTGTGCTTTCGGATTGAGTTTCGGTGCTAGTACGGAGTTACGCGGTCGGGGCCGGTGTCCATGCGGGTAACGAGGGCGTCGAAGCTGCGGGATAGCAGGTCGGCCTTGATGGCGGCGTACTGCGGGTTGTTCCAGAGGTCTTCGAATTCGTTGGGGTCGGCCTTGAGATCGTAGAGCCCGCCGATGCCGTTGCCGTGGTAGGTGACGAGCTTCCAGCGCCGGTCGCGGTACATGAACGCCCGCGTCCCATCGGGCTGGTTGATGGCGTCGATGAACTCACTCCAGACGAAATCGCGGTGGTCGTGGGGCGGGGCGGCGCCGGTCAGGATGGGGGTGAGGGATTGGCCCTGGGTGCCGTCGGGAATCGGCTGGGCGGTGGCTTCCATGAGGGTCGGGTAGATGTCGGTCAGCTCGACCAGGGCGTCGCTGACGAGGCCTTCCTCGAAGTGCCCGGGCCAGGAGATGGCGAGCGGCACCCGGACCGCACCTTCGTAGAAGCGGCAGCCTTTCAGGATCAGGCCGTGGTCGCCGAGCATTTCGCCGTGGTCGCTCATGAAGATGACGATCGTGTTCTCGCGCTGGCCGGTCTCGTCGAGATAGTCGAGGATGCGGCCGAACTGCTCGTCGACGAGTTCGATCATGGCGTAGTAGGAGGCGGCGGCTTCGGGGAGCCACCAGTCCTTCGGGTGGCGGGCCTCAAGCTGGAAATCCACGCCGGCGGCCTGGATCTTGTCCTGGTGGGCGAGGTCTTCGGGCCGGAAGGCGGGAGCGGGCATGTCCTGGGGGTCGTAGCGGCGATAGAACTCCAGGGGGGCGTCGAAGCACTCGTGGGGGTCAAAAGGGTTGACGCTCATCAGCCAGGGTTTGCCTTCGGCCTTTGCGCCTTCAAGGAACTCCAGGGTCATCTCGGTGCACCAGGTGGTCTGGTGTAGCTCGGGGGGGACGTTGTCGAGGCTCCTGGTCGG
>CAYYTN010000346.1:0-2827 GCA_964474495.1 uncultured Chloroflexota bacterium | reverse complement strand
CGAAATCCTGGGCACCTGCCTCATCGACGAGAATCGGTTGCAGGAAGCCGCCCGGGCTCTCCACACCGCGTTCGAGCTGGACGACTAGCGCCATGTCACCGATTCGAAGCCGCGCCCGGAATTCGGAGAGCCGCCGATGATTGAAATGGTCGTCGAGAGCGTCCGCGTCAATCTCATCAACCCCAACCGCGTCGTCGTGCTCAAGGAGCGCGAGCGCGACCGCTACCTCGCCATCGTCATCGGCGGGCCCGAAGCCGACTCCATCGCCATCAAGCTGCAGGACCGGTCCGCTCCCCGCCCACTCACCCACGACCTCCTCAAGAACGTCATCGAAGATCTTGGCGCCGGCGTCTCCCGCATCCTCATCAACGATCTCATCGACCAGGTCTACTACGCCCGCATCGTCCTCGACATCCAGGGCCGCGAATCCGAGATCGACTCCCGCCCCAGCGACGCCATCGCCCTCGCCGTCCGCGTCGGCGCCTCCATTTTCGTCGCCGAAGAGGTCCTCGACGCCGCCGGCATCGAGCCCGAAGAAGACGAAGAGTTCGACGGCAGCGAAGATTTGGAGCCGCCCGTCACCGACGAGCAGCTAAAGCCCTTCCGCGACTTCATCAACCAGCTCGACCTCGACGACCTCGGCCACGAATAGCCGCGCCGCCCGCGCTGCCGCCGCCCGGCGCTAGACGAAATTCAGGTCCAGCTCGCCGAGCGTCCCAACCGCCTCCAGCAGGATCTCCACCGCCGCCACCGAGTCGTTGATATCGATCAGCTCCACCGGCGAATGCGAGTAGCGCCGCGAAATGGTCAGCGCGCCCGTCGGGATTCCGCCCCGCGTCGTGTGAATCGTCACCGCATCCGTGTTCGCCCCCGGCAGCGCCGCCAGCTGGTAGTCGCGGCCGGCCGCCCGCGCCGAATCCTCCAGCCACTGCAACACCTTCGGATGCGCCGCAAAGCCCGAATACGGGCCCTGCGAAGCCACCTGGAACACCGGCCCACGCCCGATATCCAGCGGCAGTTCGTTGTAGAAGTCCACGTCCGGCGTACCGGCCCCCGGCGTCGTATCCAGCGCGATCGCCACGTCCGGATTCACCGAGTAGGCCGTCATCGACGCCCCCCGCAGCCCGGTCTCCTCGTGCACATTCACCACCGCGTGAAAACTCCCGGCGAAGCTATCCGGCAAACCCGCCAGCGTTTCAAGCAGGATCGCGCAGCTCAATCGGTTATCCACGTACGCCCCGCACAGCAGATCCGGATTCGCCAGTTCCTCCACCGGGCTTGAGTAGCGCACCGGGCTGCCGATCCGAATTCCCAATTCCGCCACCGCCTCCGCCGAGCGCGCCCCGACGTCCACGTAGAGGTCCACCAGCGGCGCCACCACCTTCTGCTCCGCCGCCGACTGAATGTGCCCCGGCCGCACCCCCACGATCCCCGGCACCTCGTTCACCAGCACCTTCCGCCCCACCAGCAGCGCATCGATCACCCCGCCCACCTTGAAAAGCCGCAGGAACCCGTTCTCATCCACGCTGCGCACGATGCAGCCGATGATGTCCGAGTGCGCCGCCACCATCAGCTTCGGCCCCGGCGCGCCGCCGTCCTTCACCGCCACCACATTCCCGTGCGGGTCCACCGTCACCGAATCCGCCAGCGCCCCCATCTGCTCCGCCAGCAACCTGACAATCGGCTGCTCGTGGCCCGACACCCCGGGGAGCGCCGACAGCTCCAGCAATCGTTCCTTCAGCCGTTCCTTCATCGGGAAATCCCTCTTCTCTCCTTCAGAATCGCGCCGGTAGGCGGGCATGCTAGCACCCGCCCACCACGCCGCCGGCGGACGTCCGCGGCCGGTGCCCGAAATCCCCATGCCAATGTCACCTATTGACCCCGCAAATCCCACTTTCTGCGCTATCTTGATGACAGCAAATCGACGGTGGGCAGTGGGAGCGTGCGGCAATGTCCCCGGGTCAAACCAAATCCATTGAGGCGGCAGCCCAGGCCATGGAGGAACGATCCACCGGTCCCGCCCTGGGCCCCGCGCTCGTCGACACCGCCGTCCTCACCGGCGCCACCGCCGCCCTGCTCACCCGTTTCGGCGCCGGCGACTCCGGCTCCACCCTGGCCGCGTACCACGAAGGCAGCCTCCTCGCCCATTCCGTCGCCGATCCTCCCGGCGGTCTGGAGCTCTCCGCCGAACTGCAAGCCGGCCACGGCCCCGTCCGCGCCGACCGTCTCCAATCCGCCGACCCGGGCGACATCGCCGCCCTCCTCGGCCGGTCTCCCGAGCAGATCGTCGGCATCCCGCTCGGCACCGAGGGGGCTCAGCCGGCGGTCCTCTACCTGGCCTTCGATCAACCCGTCCAACTCGACGACCGCTACGTGCGCTTCCTCACCGCCGTCGCCGCCCAGACCGCCCGCGCATTGTTCAATAAGTCACTCGTCAACGACCTCGCCAGCCAGGTCGAACAGTCCGGCCGTCTCCTCGAAATCGCCCGCATCGGCGTCTCCAACCTCGAGCTGGACCAGATCCTCATCCGCCTCGTCGAGACCGCCGCCCGCCTCACCGGCGTCGACCGCGCCAGCATCTGGCTGCTCTCGCGCGACGGCGCGAACCTGCTGCCCTCGGCCATGTACGGCGTCGACGAAGATTTCCTGCGGCGCTGGAAGGCCGATGTCCAGTCCCTCAACGAAGAGTTGCTCTCCCGCGAGGCCCTCGCCGACGGCAAGCCCGTAGTCGTCCTCGACGCCGCCGCCGACCCCCGCACCGACAAGGCCGCCGTGGAATATTTCGGCGACAAGTCCATCCTGATCGCCCCCCTCACCGCCGCCGGCC
>CAYYTN010000345.1:1986-2830 GCA_964474495.1 uncultured Chloroflexota bacterium | reverse complement strand
GCTGCGTCCACCGATGGCGAGGTACTCGCCACCCGGGCTGAAGGCGAGGGTCTTCACCTGCCCGGGAATGCCAACCAGGGCTCGAATCGGGTCGCCGGTGGTCGGGTCCCAGATGACGACGGTGCCGTCGTCGCTGCCACTGGCGAGGAGAGCGCCATCGGGGCTGAAGGCAAGCCAGCGGACGAATCGGGCATGGCCCTGG
The DNA here is from genome assembly GCA_964474495.1 of uncultured Chloroflexota bacterium. GTDB lineage: Bacteria > Chloroflexota > UBA11872 > UBA11872 > VXNJ01 > JASLPR01. Next base: position 2,628 of record CAYYTN010000345.1, on the reverse strand, counting down.
AGGCGGCGGGTGACATGGCCGGTGTCGGTGTCCACCAGGATGATGTCGGTGGCGCCGCCGGCGGCCAGGATCGACTCGTCGGGCGAGAAGACCAGGCTGCGGACCCGGTCGGACGAAAACTCCAGGGTGTTTAATTGCTCGCCGGTCGCCACGTCCCAGAAGATCACCAGGCCGCTGGCGGTGGAGGTGACAAGGGTGGCGCCATCGGAACTGAGAGCTACGCTGTAGGTGCGACTTTCATCGGCGACGGTGAGGATTGACTCGCCGCTGTCGAGATTCCAGATATCGGCGGCTTCGTCGTCGCCGGTGGCGGAGTCCCAGAAGATCAGGCGGCCGTCGTCGGCGCCGCTGGCGAGGATCGTCCCGTCGGGACTGTAGGCGAGGGCGCGCAGCCAGCCGGAGTGGCCGCTGTGGGTCAGGAGCGGGGGCGGGGCGGCTTCGGCCGGCAGCGGTGTAGCTGTCGGAGCGGGCAGCGTGGCGGTTGGGACAGATGCGGCCACCGTCGGCGGGGCGGCCGGCGGTTGATCCTGGGAACCGCAGGCGGCGAGTACGAGGATGCCCGACAGGACGATGGCGACTCCGCGGACGGGGCTGGAGTTCAGATTCAGAGTGGGATCTCGCGTATCTGACTGATTTCCACTA
>CAYYTN010000345.1:0-1976 GCA_964474495.1 uncultured Chloroflexota bacterium | reverse complement strand
GGTCGGTACCGGAGTGGGGTCGGGTGTGGCGGTCGCGGTCGGCAGGGGAGTGTTGGTCGGCGTCGGGGTGGGGGTCGTCGGATAGCTTGAGGTGTCGCCGGCCCCGGGGCTCAGCGAGAGGGCGGAAGTGACGAAGCCGGTGATGGTCACGGCTCCCCCACCACTGATTGTGAGGAGGGCATCGATCTCCCCGCCGCTGTTGGTGTAGACGCCCCAATCGTTGCCGGTGGCGGTGAAGGTGCCGGTGGAGGTGTGGATGAGGGCTTTGGTGGTGTTGGAAGTGATGATGTTGCCGGTGGCGGAGCCGCCGGTGGCGTCGTTCTGGATGTAGATACCGGCGCCGGTGTTGGAGGAAATCTGGTTGGCGGTCATGGTGACGCCCATGGAGCCGCTGGCCACCAGGAGGATGCCGGAGGGATTACCGGCGCCGAACTGGGATCCGTTGCTGGACACGATGTTGTTGGAAATGGTGAGGCTCGCGTGGGTGCCGGACTCGAGCTCGATGCCGTGCCAGCCGTTGTTCTGGATGGTGTTGTAGTTGAGGGTGTTGCCAGTGTCGGTGCCATCAATGGCAATAGCGCCGGTCCCGGAAGCCCCGGAATAGAGTCCATTGCGTTCGATCAGGTTGTACTGGATGGTGTTGTTGGTGCCCTCCAGGTAAATGCCGTTGCGCCCGTTCTCATGGATGTGATTGCGATCGATGAGGTTGCCGTCCGGTGAGCCCCAGGTGTCATAGAACTCGATGCCGTGTTCGTTTTCGAAGATGTCGTTGTTGCGGATTGTGCTGTCGTCGGTACCGGCGATGAAGATGCCGGTGTCGTTCCACTTGATGATGTTGTCGGTGATGGTGGCGGTGTCACCGCAGGTGTCGGTGCAGTCGCCAACGGCGACACCGCGATAGGCGCCGCGGATGATGTTGTGCTTGACGGTCACGCTGGTGGCGCCCTCGCCGACGCGGACCATGGGATAGCTGCCCTCGCCGGAAATGGAGCCGGTCGAGGTGCTGAAGGTGCCGTCCCGGGCGATGTCGAATCCCTCAAGGGTGATGGAGTCGGCTTCCAGCTCGATCTTGGTGCTGCCGCCGAGATCAAGGATTGGCGGGGACGAGCCCGGACCGATCTGGGTGGTTCCGGGATCGCCGACGATTCGGAGGCTGGCGGTTGAAATGTTCACATCGCTCGACACGGTGTAGGTGCCGGCGGCGAAAAGGATGGTGTTGCCGGTGCTGGCGGCGCTGACGGATCCGGACAGCGACGCCTTTGCGCAGGTGAGGCCGGTTCCGCTGCCCGGGTAGGCGGTGTTGGCGAGGCCGTCGCAATTGGTGTCGTCGCCGTCGGTACGGACCCAGATGTCGGGGACGATCGGGGTGGGGGTGGCGGTGCCGACGGCGGTGGGGGCGGGCGGGACGGAGGTGGGGGTTTCGGTGGCCTCCGGCTCGGGGGTTGAAGTTGGTTCGGGAGTTGGAGTGGGAGTAGGGGCGATGACGTCGATGCCGACGGAGGCGGTTTCTTCGCTCCAGACGCCGCTGGAATCGCGGACCTGGAGGGTGAGGGTGCCGGAGGCAGTCACCATCAGGGTGAAGCTGGAGTCGCCGCTTACCCCGGAGCCGTTGTAGCCCCAGCTGTAGCCGTCGATGGATAGACCGGGGGCGGCGGTCCCACTGCCAGAGATGCTCAGGATAGTGCCGGAGGTGACGGTGGCGCCGCTTCCGGGACTGTTGATGTGCGGCACCGGCGGCGCCGGCACCGGCGTCTCGGTGGGCAACGGCGTCGGTGTGAAAGTCGGCAGCAGGGTCGGCGTCGGAGTCAACGTTGGATTCGGCGTGAAGGTCGGTGTGGGTGAGGGCGTGGGGGTGATGGTCGGCAACGGCGTTACGGTCGGCAACGGCGTTGGGGTCGGAACGGGTGTCGGTGTCGGCGGCGGCGCCGGGGTTGGCGTCGAACCTTCGGCCACCGCCGGCGGCGGGGTGGGGGTGC
>CAYYTN010000344.1:0-2888 GCA_964474495.1 uncultured Chloroflexota bacterium | reverse complement strand
CGACCAGCGAGGCTGGTCCGGTTCCGACCCGCCTGCTGCAATCTATTTCTACGAGCCCGATCGACGGGCACAGCGACCGAAGGATCATCTGAAGGACTTTGCAGGTGTTCTTCATGTCGACGGCTATGCCGGCTTCGAGCAATTGACCGGCGGCGACAGGATCATGCTCGCGGCCTGCTGGTCGCACACAAGGCGCAAGTTCTATGACGTCCACCAAGCAACCGGCTCACCGATCGCCGGTGAAGCAGTCCGGCGCATTGCAAGGCTCTACGCGATCGAACTGCAGGTCAGGGGCAAGCCACCAGCCGATCGGCTTGCCATCCGTCAGGCCAAAACACAACCCCTGGTCATGGAACTCAAGCAATGGCTGGAGACACAATTGCCGCGTGTTCCCTAAAGCGGCAAGCTCGCTGAGGCGATACGCTATGCGCTGGTCCGCTGGGATGGTCTCAGCCGTTTCCTTGGTGACGGCCGTATCGAGCTCGATACAAATCCCGTCGGCGCGGAGCGGGAATCCGTATGCGCTCCGCTCGGTGTCCGAATTCGAGATACTACCCAATGCCCGGCCGGCGACCCGTGTGCTCAAGGCCGCAGGGTTCCAACTGGAAGTCGCGGTCAACCAGCCCGACGTGGGTCACAGCTCGGTGTCGCGAGCTGCCGCTCGACGACATCAAGGTCTGTCACCACCGCCAGGACGAAGGCTGCGACTGCCGCAAGCCACGGCCAGGCACGCTTCGGGAGGCGATCCGCGAGCTCGAGCTCGATGTGGTGGAGAGCTTCATGGTCGGCGACAGCTGGAGCGACGATGTTGTGGGTCGCCGGGTCGGCTGATATGACGATGTTGTGGGTCGCCGGGTCGGCTGATATACAGTATGGATACATCGGTGCCACTGCGAACGCCGAAGCGAACGGGTGGACACAACCGTTTTGTCGCTCGCCAAGGTTGCCGAGGTCGTCTGCGGCGCCATACGGTTGGCCGACGCAGGGGGAAGATATGGTCGCGCTCCAGTCGCTGAATACGAAGATCTACGTTGACGGGGCGGACCTCGACAGCGTCGTCAAGCTGGCGGCCGATCCGCTCATCAAGGGCTTCACCACCAACCCGACGTTGATGCGCAAGGCCGGTATCGGCGATTTCGAGGCGTTCGCGAGGCGGTTGCTGCTGGCGGTGCCGGACCGGCCGGTCTCCTTCGGGGTGTTCGCCGACGATTTCGCCGGCATGGAGTGGCAGGCGCGTGAAATCGGGTCGTGGGGCGCCAACGTCTACGTCAAGATCCCGGTCACCAACACCAAGGGCGAATTCGCCGGCCCGCTGATCGAACGGCTGTCCGGGGACGGCATCGCGGTCAATGTCACCGCGCTCTTGTCATTGGAACAGGTCAGGGGGGTCATCCCCCATCTTTCGCCCGAGACGCCGAGTGTCGTGTCGATCTTCGCGGGTCGCGTCGCCGACACCGGGATCGATCCCGTGCCGCTGATGGCCGAGGCGCGTTCGATGCTCGAGCGCTGTCCGAGGGCCGAGTTGCTGTGGGCCAGCCCGCGCGAGTTGTTGAACATTTTTCACGCGGAAAGCGCGGGTTGTCACATCATTACGCTCACGGACGACCTGTTGAAGAAGCTGCCGCTCGTCGGCAAGGACCTCGAGGCGTACTCGCTCGACACCGTGAAGATGTTCCATCGCGACGGGCACGCCGCGGGCTATGCGATCGGTGCGGGCAAGAAGGTGGCGGGCTGAACACCGGCCGCGAGCAGCGAGGGACGGTTTCGGACAGCCCATGAAGAACGTGTTGATCACCGGCGGGGCGGGCTATGTGGGCTGCGTGCTGACTCCGCAGCTGCTGGCTGCCGGCTACGCGGTGACCGTTTACGACATCTTGTACTACGGGCGGTGCGGACTGCCGCGGCACCCGGCGCTCGCGGTGGTGGCGGGCGATATCCGCGATACCGCCCGGCTGGCCAAGGCGTTGGAAGGGATCGATATGGTCCTGCACCTCGCGTGCATTTCCAACGATCCCAGCTTCGAACTCGACGAGGCGTTCAGTCGGTCGATCAACTACGACTGCTTCGAGGGCATCGTGCGGGCCGCCAAGTCGGCGGGGGTTCGACGTTTCGTCTACTGCTCGACGAGCTCGGTTTACGGCGTCTCCGACGCGCCCGAGGTGACCGAGGACCACCCCCTGGTGCCGGTCTCGCACTACAACAGATTCAAGGGCATGTGCGAGCCTCTGCTGTGGCGGCATCAGGCGCAGGGGTTCACCTGCGTTACGCTGAGGCCCGCGACGATCTGCGGCTACAGCCCGCGAATGCGCCTCGACCTTACCGTCAACATCCTGACCAACCACGCGGTCAACACTGGAAAGATCAGGGTTTTCGGCGGCAGGCAGAGGCGGCCAAACCTGTACATCCAGGATATGTGCGACGCCTACCGGCTGATGCTCGAGGCACCGGCCAACAGGATCGCCGGTGAGACGTTCAATGTCGGCCACGAAAACATGACCATCGCCGAGATCGCGGAGACGGTGTGCGAGGTGGTAAGCGCCGAGTTCCCCGACCGGCCGTCGATCGAGATCGAGACCACGCCGAGCGACGACCGGGTGCTCGGGTATCGGCCGAAGCACGGTGTCCGCGACGCCGTGCGCGAGCTGTGCCAGGCCTTCAGAGACGGCCGGCTGCCCAATAGTCTCGAAGACGACCGTTACTTCAACGTCCGCGCCATGAAAGCGATCAAGGCGGCATGAATGCTCGCCCCACCGCCGTCGTCACGGGCGGTGCCGGTTTTCTCGGCAGCCACATGGTCGACCTGCTCATGGAGCGCGGCTTTCGCGTCCGGGTGATCGACAATCTGATAGGCGGTCGCCAAGCCAACTTGGCGCATCACGCGAAGAACC
>CAYYTN010000343.1:0-2890 GCA_964474495.1 uncultured Chloroflexota bacterium | reverse complement strand
TGGGTCGTGGGTTCGAATCCCACCCGGCTCACCCTATTTGAACCTGTGGTCTGATATGTCGAGATGGTCTGCGCATCCTCGGTCGATGATTTGACAGCCAACTTGACAGCCAAGCCCACGTGTTTCGAGTGAGCGGTCCATGTTTGAGCGCGCCACGTGGTGCCCGGCCCTACGGTCCGGGTGACCACGTCGGCGCCCCGTCCCAGGCAAGATCGAACGTCAGCCGCTGAGCGACCCCACCTTCCGCGTCCATGACATAGATGTCCCCTCGCCCGTCGCGGTGGCTCTCAAACGCGATCCGCGTACCGTCTGGCGACCAGGACGGGGCTCCACCCCTCAGCACATTCTGCAGCCGAAGGGTATTGCGGCCGTCCGCATCGATGACATATATCTGATTGTTTCTCTGCGGACGGGTCACAAACACGATCTGGGTGCCATCAGGAGCCCACGAGGGCTCGGCAGCTGGACGATCATCCGTCAGTCGCACTACGTTGCCGCCATCTGCGTCCATGATGTAGATGCTTGAACTGCCATCACGCTGGCTCTCAAACGCAATCCGTGTACCGTCAGGCGACCAGGACGGGCGAGAATCCCATCCGGGGGAGTCGGTCAGCCTCCGAACGTTCCCACCGCCTGCGTCCATGACGTAGATGTCTCCGGCGCGATCGTCACGAGAGCCCTTGAACGCGATCCGCGTGCCGTCGGGGGACCAAGCGGGTTCCGAAGCTTCACTATCGTTCGTCAGTGGTCGAACATTGCCGCCATCCGCGTTCATGACATAGATATCGAATCCCCCCGCTCCGAACTCGTCGCTGAAACCGGAACGACTGAACACAATTTGGGCACCGTCTGGCGACCAGTCGGGCGACAATTCCCACTCCGGGTCGTCTGTCAGCCGGCGGACATGGCTGCCATCGACGTTCATGATGAAGATGTCGTAGTCGCCGTATCGTTTGCTTGCGAAAGCGATCTGGTCAATCTCTGGTGGTGGTTCAATCTTGCCGCCCGCCAATTGCGGCAGCCAATCTTCGAGCCGAGCCTCGATCGCGCTCGCGGGAATCAGGAAGCCCACGCTCTCGGCAACGTCGGGATTCAGTCCAGACACCGCCAGCCCGGCGACCGCGCCTTCGTCGGTAACCGCCAGGCCGCCGCTGACACCGGGGTTCAGCGGGGCGTCGGTCTGGAGCACTGCCTGGCCAAGGATGTCGAGGCGGCCCGATAGTATTCCGCGCGTCACTGTGATCGATTCGCTGCAATCGTCGAGCGATACTGATCCGGGGAACGGGTAGCCCAGAACAATGATCGGCTCGCCGAGGCTAAGGTCGGCGTCTTCGGCCAACTGAAGCGGGGGCGGTTCGGGGAGGGGCGAGGTTGCCCGCAAAAGTGCCAGATCGCGCTCCAGATCAAAGGTGAGCACTCGAAGCGCTGACCGGGTGCCGTCGGTGCTGGTGGCAAACAGCGATTCAGCCCGTCGAATGACGTGGTAGTTGGTCAGGACTAGGCCGTCACGCCCGAGTAGAACTCCAGACGCACACCCGTCTCCACGATCAATCCGGACGACGTAGGCCTGGGCGCGTTCAATCACTTCGGCGATTGATGGGGTGGGGGTTGGGGTCGGCTGGGGTGTAGCTGTCGGCGTCCGTTGCGGCGTTGGGGTTGAAGTCGGCCGGGCCGTAGGCGCCGGCGTCGGTTGCGGTGCAGGGGTGATTATCAGTTCGGAATCCGGCGTTGGCACGTCTGCCACTGCTCGATCGACGGTATCGACCGTCGTAGCGCTACAGGCGACGACGAGGCCAGAGAAGAGGATCAGGATCAGGAAGCGATCACCAACCCCACCACGATCACCGCCGGCCCCCGGGCCGCGATTTGCTGAAAGCGGGCGATCACCGGGCCGTCCAGCGGCTCGATCAGCGGGGCGTAGTCATCGGCGCAATATCCGGTCGCGGCCAGTTCCGGCAGCGCCACCAGTTGCGCCCCGCCGCCCACCGCCTGTTCCGCCAGGCCATAGCAACACTCAAGATTGGCTTCGACCGCGCCGTCTACCGTGGCCACCTGCGCGCAGGCAATTCGCGTGCGCGACATCGCCCCTACCCGAACGGCCGGCGCTCGTGCCGGTCCAGGGGCAGTTCCACCGGCTCGCCGGTTTCGGCCGAAATATAGGCGGCCTGCAAGATCTCCACACAGCGCAGCCCGTCCTCACCGGTCAGCACCGGCGGCCGATCGTGCAACACCCAGCCGGCGAAACTGGACCATTCCAGTTCATAGGCGCCGGCGGCATCATCCCCCGAGGTGTAGTCGTCGCTGTATGGCGGCAGTGAGATTTCGGTCGGGGCTTCGCCCTCAAGCTGGGTGGTGATCGTGCGCCGCTGCGCGTCAAAATCGATTCCGCCATGTTCGCCGACGACCCGGTATCCGAAGCTCGTGTGATAGCGGGCCATCGGGAAGTAGGTCGAGACCTGCAGGCTGCCGATCATGCCGTCCGCGAACTCGAGGGTTACGGCGATGCTGTCTTCCTGGTCGGATACCTCGGGGAGGACCTTGGGGCCGATCACCGCGAACACCCGGGAGACCTCGCCGAACAGGTGGCGCAGGGTGTCGACATCGTGGACACCGGCCCAGTACAAGAGACCGCCGCATTCCGCCCGCCGGCTCCAGAATCCGCTGATTCGTCGTCCGAAATAGCCGGCCACGTTGACCGCGAGTACCCGTCCGAGGCGTCCGGTTTGGAGTATTCGCCCGATCTCCCGGTAGGCGGGACGGAAGCGCCGCTTGTGCCCGACCATCAGCTTCACGCCCGCCGCAGCGCAGGCCTCGACCATGTCATGGCAGTCGGCGACCGTGATCGCCATCGCCTTCTCGTAGAACACGTGGCGGCCGGCGCGCGCGGCGT
>CAYYTN010000342.1:579-2901 GCA_964474495.1 uncultured Chloroflexota bacterium | reverse complement strand
CTCTGCGCCGACGGCGCGCGGCTGCCGGTCTATTGGTGCGGCTTCGGCTCGCCCTGCCTGGGCGTCTTCCTGCCCTGTTTCAGCGAGGGCGCGCTGCCTCCCGAACTGGCCATCGGCCGCGCCACCGCCAGCGACGACAGCCCCTGGTGGCTATTTCACCGGCTCGCCGGGTGGGCGCTGCAGGATCCCGCGACCCGCGTGCCCGAGGTCCGCCGGCGCTGGCGTGAATTGCAGGAATCGCTACTGGAGTCGGCCTACGAAGTGGCCGGCGCGGCCCGTGAGCAACTCGACGCCAGCCAGGCGGAATCAGCCGGGGCACGCCTGACCGAATACATGGCCGCGAACCGACGAACCGCCGGGGCAATTGCCCGCGATCTGCTCGGGGAGCCGGCCGCCGGCTAGCCGTCCTTGAAGATACGAAAGTTGGTCCAGTCGCAGGCTTCACGCCACTGAAACGAGATCGAACCATCGGAGGATTCGAACTCGCACGTCTGGCCGGCCGGGTCCGACGGGCAATCGTGGTCCTGGTGCGCGATCACCTTCTCCGAGCCTTTAACGTTCCGGCGGATGAGGTCGGTGAAGCGCGCCGATGTCAGGGTTCCCGTAAGCGCCGGCTTGTCCATTTCTGACTCCGTCGAATTGGTGTGATGGCTCAGCCTACGTCTCCGCGCCCTCGAAATAAGTGCTCGGGCTCACGTTGGCCGCTCCTTCCCACCGCACCGCGGGGGCCGGTATCGTCCCGCCGGTCGCGCCCAACCGGCCCGCTCCGGGATTGGGCTTTGGCTGCGGCCTCCCGACGGCGATAGTTGAGGGCTCCGACCGATCCCGGATCGGGCGCTCGATACCGCGTTCAAACCGCACTCCGCAGAAGGAGAATCCGCATGGCCCAGCTGACCCTGAACGGCACCGTCCGCGCCCAGTCCGGTCGGGGCGACGAGATGGAGCCTTTGCTCCGTGCGATGGCCGCCGCCGGCCGGTCCGAGCCGGGCTGCCTGCACTACTCCGTACACCGCTCCCTGGAGGACACCGACCTCTTTCTCTTCGTCGGCTTCTGGGCTTCAAAAGAGGCCATGGAGCGGGTCGGCGAAAGCGACGCCAACATGGAGCTCTTCGGGCAGATGCAGCCGATGATGGACGGCATGCCCGACATGCAGGTCTACGCCGCCCTCGACGACGACTAGCCGGCCGGCCGGGCCGGCGCGTAGACACTCAAGATGTGAGGGAGGAGGGGGTCTCGACATGTTCGGGGTGCCCCCAGGCGGTCTCCACAGAACCATCCTCCAGTCAGGGATGGTGCCCGCATTCAAGAATGGCTCGGATCATTTGGAGAGGGAGAGGTCATGCATACGCAGCCGACGTCGTGAGGCCGAAGGTCAGCGCTGTGCCTACGGCAAGGCATCTCGCTACGTTGGATGCTCCAGTGTCGGGTCTAATTTCGTGGCTGCACGCAGCGGCCGTACGGATTCTCATCCCGCGCTGCTATTGCAGATTCCAGGGGCTGGGCACGGGACACGTTTGGCAGGTCGGGTGTGTAGTCGGGAGTCGCTTCAAGGGCCTCCTCTACGTGCCTCTCTAGCGTCGCGACACTGTTCCACGTTCCCCCACCTTGAATACATGCCACCTGAAGTTCGTGGGCCCGGTCGGGCGTAGGTGTCGGGACCACCGCCGGACCTACCGGCGGTTCGTCGGCCACCCCACCAACGCCGCAGCCGGCCAGCAGCACGACGACCGCGATGGCCAAGAGCACGTTCGCAGGCATGTAGTTTCCCTCCCCTTGGTCCACCTGTACCAAGCAGCGCAATCCTACAAGCCCCGGACTACCGCCGCCGTACTCTCAGATTGTCCCGGGGACTCGCCTTTCGATGAGCATCCTGCAAGTCCTGCTCGACCAGCGCCACGTATTCCCGTGTCACCGTCAACGTCGTGTGCCCCAGCAGCTCTTGCAGGGCGAAGGCGTCACCGCCATACCTGGGAAACTCCTCGGCGGCTGAATGTCGCATCGTGTGCCGGCTAGCGCCTTCAGGCCCGCGCTCCGTCCGCTAACCTCAAGACACCCACGTCCGGCCGGCCCGATCCCGGCCGCGACTCAGCTACGGAGTGAACATGGCGGGCATCCGCCGCAACCTGCGCACCACCGGCCGCGCCGCCATCATGCTGGTCGTGGTGGTCGGGATCATCGCCCTGGCCTACGCCGCGATTCGCTACCGGCTCGGTTCGCCGCTGGACGAAACCTACAGCGCCGCGGAGATTTCGCTGTTCCGGGAAGCCGCCTTCGGAATAGATGACAACGGGATCAACACGGCCTGCAGATTCGAGGGCGAC
>CAYYTN010000342.1:0-569 GCA_964474495.1 uncultured Chloroflexota bacterium | reverse complement strand
GTACGGAAATTCGAAGAGGATATCCGTCTGTGGATGAGCGGGGAATACGGATACGAAGACCAGGAAGAGCTACGGCAGATCGCCGCCGAATTGGACGATTTGCTCACCGATCTATCAGTAGAAGTCGTTGACGACCAGGACGCCGCCAACATCATCGTGGGATATACCCCGTGGGCGGGCCTGGGACTCGAAGGCGACCAGACCTTTCTGGGCTTCGCCATGCCCCGCGGCGAACGCTTTGCCTTCGACCGCGGGGCGATCTTCGTGGACTCCTCACAGCCCCCGGGCTCGAGAAGGGTGATTCTGCGGCACGAGATCCTGCATGCCGTCGGCTTCATTTTCCATCCATATTCCCACCCCAAGAGCGCCTTGAATGTCGGGAGGGCGCCCGACGATGCCTACCCGCCAAGCTTCTCGGCCGTCGACAACGCCCTCATCCGCATCCTGTACGACTCCCGAATCAAGTCGGGCATGACCCTCGAAGACGTAGAAGCGCTGGGGTTCTAGGCGGCTCGGCGATTCTCTCCGCTCGGCCGAGACAGCAGAGTCGGTGCGATTGGATCGGGCCT
>CAYYTN010000341.1:0-2907 GCA_964474495.1 uncultured Chloroflexota bacterium | reverse complement strand
GGAACCCAGCCGACGGAGGATCCCCGGACGGGGTTTCTCACCGTAGCAAATGATGACATCAGGACCGTTGCGTGCCTGGCTTGAGGACCGCCTGGGTGGAGTCGGTTCCCTCATTTCCGAGAATCCTGCCTCAGCAACATCGCTCGGCTGGGAGGCTGAACCGGCCCGACTGTGGAAGATGATCGACGGTGCCTCAACCGGTACCGGATCTGGTTGGGGTGGGGCGGGTGCCAGAGGGTTCTTCTGGAGGTCTTCGTCCAGTCGGTCCAACTCTTCCAATAGGACCGGAAACCTCTTTCGTAGTTCTAGCACCGCCCACTCTCCGGCCCGCGACCGTAGGAGTTTCACCGACACCAGAGCGAGCGCCTTCTCTGCCCAAGAAGCTGTTTCGAAGCTTCGGCTGACTGCCTCAAAGCTTTGAATGATCGGTCCCAGACTGCCCGGCGTTAGCGGTGCCGGTGGTTCGAAGTGGTCAACAGCGGGGACTAGCTTCGGACCAGGCGAGGATGGGATGTTCCGACCTGAATCAGATGTCATGTCCGACTCCTCAGCGCTGCGTGAGTCCGTACGTCGGAGCATCCAGAGCGAGGCCCGACGGCGTACCCCGCGGGTGATCTCCGGGGTGACCAGGCAGGTCCAATCTGAGTCCGTCGTGGGAACCCGCAGAGAAACCGCACAGGTGACCTGGCAGGTCTTGCTTTCATGGATTCCCCTGCAACCGTAGGCGTTCAAGAATGCGAACGTCGGGGTCTAGAGTGTGAGATGCGCAGGCTCAAGAAATCCAAAACGGTCCGGCGGCCCTCTAGTACTTGAAACTGTTCGTCGGCACGGACAGGGGGCCGGGGGTGCCCTCTCTGTCGACCAGGACCCCCTCTCGACATATGTGGGACTGAGAGACTGGCGGTTCTGGGGTTGGGTATCGGTTACTCATCGCCCCACGTTGCCAGCCAAGGTGGAGCGTGGACTAGGGCGGTATCCCCCGGTAAGGCGCTCGGGTTCCCCCTGAATGCCCCCGGCCGGCTCGCCTATTAACGGGGCTATCCCTCGCGGACCTCATGCTGGTCCCGCCATCCACACGACATCACTCGACCCACTCAGCGGTGACGGCGATACCGTTCCTTGCTGCTGACATCGCCTTCGGTCACGCCCTCACAGAGGCCATTGTGGGCCGTATCCGAACCTCTGGCGACCTCGGTGGAGTCCGTCTGAGGAACTAGGTCCTCAGACGACCGCCATCCCCCGTCCGGCGGATTCGGAGGAATCACGTCATGCCATCGAGCGCCTACGTGAATTGGACGGGGCCCTATTTCGAGCTGGGAGATCTCCACGCTGCTATCGCCGAAGAAATGGCGAGCGGGAGCCCCAGGTTCGACCCCGATGATCTCCCCTACCCGTCGGCTCATGCAGTCGCCTGCCGCGGTCACGACTATCTCTGCAGTGGGAAGGGCGTAACTGCGATGACGTGATCCTCGAAGCCCCGTGCGGGCCGGTTGCCGATGAACCAGAGCACTAGGCGTCGATGACCTAGTCGATTTCGGCCATGATACGGGCCACCCGGGCGCGGAGTGCGTCGATCTCGGCCGTTCCGTCGAGTACGGAAATCTCGGTTTCGTAGGAGACGCACTGACCGGGTCCCAACACTCGCAAATCGCCGGCCGCGCGGGCGTCCAGCCGGTCTAGGATCCCGGCGTTGTTGGGTTCGATCCCGACCACGTAGTCGCCCCGGTCCAGGAGCTTCCACTGATTGAGAAACGGGAAACTGTCCACGCTGAATCGAAACGAAATCGCCAGGGGCCCGGACGGTAGGGTCTCGTTGAGGAGAGCCGCGTAGGCATACCCTTCGGCGTCAGGGACGGGACGGTGCTCGAAGACTCGCGGCTGGTAGTCGAGTTCCGGCGCCGCGAAATGCCAGAAATCGTCCTCGGCGTCCTGCTCGAATCCGGGGCGTACCCGGAGCCCGCGGATGCTGGCCACCAGCTCGGTATCGGGCCCGACCAGGGGGTGGCCGATGTTCATGTGCTGCAGGTACATGTGGGTCTGCGGCCGGTGGGCGATGTTGGTGACGGTGTCTTCGATCTTCAGACTGCTCGTGCCGAGCCTGGTGGAAATCGTGCGGACGAGTTCGAATTGTTCGGCCCAGAAAGCGGCCTCCCGGGTAGTGCCTTTGACGCAGAGTCGGTACTCGTCGCCATCCCAGCGCCCATCCGTGGTGACGTTCTCCGCGATCAACGTGGAGGCCCGTCCGTGCTGTCCGTAGTCGACGCCGTCTTCGGTAGCTGGATCCAGTATGTGGCTCATGCCGCAGGTGGTAAGGAGGCCACCGGCAAACGTGCGCAGCCAGCCGAACCCGGCCGGCTCGTAGGCGTGGGCCGACACTTCACCGGCGGGACCTATCCAGGCCAGCGGAATCCCCTTGTATGAGGCGTGGCTGATGTCCATGCCCCGCCCCGGCAGGACGGTGAAGCGCAGGCCCGATCCGGTGTAGACATCGATTCCGCTGACGCCGTCGGCGGCGCCGCCCTCGATTCGGTACGGACGGGTTCCGGCGATCTGGGAGATGTTGCCGACGTGCTGAAGCAACTCGGCCGCCGTGTACTCGCGTCCGAAGATGCGCGCCAACAGGTCCTCCGCTTCGTGGTTGCCGGGCGACCCTACCCCGGGGTCGGCGTGGTCGGTGGGGTGGTGTGGTGGTCGGTGCGTGGCTGGAACTTGCGCACCGCGAACTCCTCCGCAAACTCGACCAGCCCGGTCACCGCCTCCTCGAACAGCATCTCACCTTTGGCGGCGGTGGCCATCGCGGCGGCGCCCTGGATGCCTTCTTCTGTGTAGGTGCTGGTCCAGCTGTCCATCTTCACCGGACCCGATCCGAAGAGATCTACCCAGTGGTAGCGCGACTTCTGCGCATTG
>CAYYTN010000340.1:0-2908 GCA_964474495.1 uncultured Chloroflexota bacterium | reverse complement strand
GCTGGCGGTCGAGGGAGTCGTGATGGGGGTCCGGGTGCCGCCGGGTGAGCACGAAGTGCGCTTTGAATACCAGGCGCCGGGTCTGTTGCCCGGGGTGGTGCTGACGGCGGCCGGTCTGGTGGTGGTGGCCGGGGGCGGGGTGGCGGCGCTGCGGCGCAGGCGGCCGGCGTAGCGGCGCGGAATCGCGGTTGCCGGGCGGCGGGCGGGATTACGTAGCCTTGGCGACCGGGGAATCCGGCCGGGTCGACCGAGGAGCAGACCGATGGTGCAGCTGGGGGCGTTCGAGCGCTATTTGATCGAAGAGTTCTACGACGACTACCGCGACGGGTTAATCAACAAGGGCACTTTCACGAGGCGGGTGGCGTTCATCCAGGGCTCGATGGCGGCGGCGGCGGTGGCGATGACGGCGGTGGGCTGCGGGCCGGAAGAGTTGCCGGAGGCCGACACGCCAATGCCCCCCACCGCAATCGCGCCTCCCTCGGGGGTCTCGTCTGCCGGGCCGACGCCGGTGGTCACGGCTTCGGGTGAAACAAGTCGGGCGGAGCCCGCGGAGCCGGAACCGGCAACCACAGAAGCCGGGATCGAAGCCGAGGAATTGGTGCTGCCCGACAGCGACGAGGAGGTCGCCGGGTACTTCGCCAAACCCGCCGGCGACGGCCCGTTTCCGGCCGTACTAGTTTGCCACGAGAACCGCGGCCTGGTGGACCACATCCGCGATGTGACCCGGCGCTTCGCCGGTGAGGGCTACGCGGCGCTGGCGCTGGATCTGTTGTGGCGCGAGGGCGGCACGGCGTCGTTCGACCGCGACGCGGTGCCGGGGATGTTGACCGGCGCCGGGGCCGAGCGGCACCTGGCCGATTTCGGGACGGCGTTCGACTACCTGCAGGCGCGGGACGATGTGGACGGCGGGCGGATCGGGATGACCGGCTATTGCTTCGGCGGCGGGATCACCTGGCGATTCGCGACGGTGGAGCCGGAATTGAAGGCGGGGGCGCCGTTCTACGGGATCGCCCCGGAACTGGACGCGGTGCCGAACATCAAGGCCGCGATGCTGGGCGTGTATGCCCAGTTCGACAGCCGGGTGAACGCCGGGAAGCTGGCCCTGGAAGAGGCGCTGATCGAGGCCGGGGTGACCCACCGGATGAACATCTACGAGGGCGCCGATCACGCCTTTCACAACGACACCGGTCCGCGTTATGACGAGGAGCAGGCGGGGCTGGCCTGGGCCGATACGTTGGCGTGGTTCGCCGAGTACCTCTAACTGCCACCGGCAGCTTTCTTCTTGTATGCCCCGGTCCGGGCGCGGCTATCCGAGTACCTCTAACTGCCACCGGCAGCTTTCGTCTCTTGCCCCGGTCCGGGCGCGGTTAGCCCGTCGTCGCGGCGCCGGCCGGTTCGGCTTCGGCTCCTGAATCGGATTGGGGAACCGCCGGGCGGGGGGTGGTGAGGAGGATGACGACGGCGATGAGGAGTCCGGCGATCGCGGCAAACCAGGCGGGGAAATAGGAGCCGGTGGTGTCCTTGATGAACCCGGCGAAGGGCGAGCCAGCGGCGCTGAAGAACATGATCAGCTGCATGGCGCGGCCGCGGATGGCGCCGATGTGCAGGCTGCCGAAGTAGTCGGGCCAGATGACGTTGTTCGCGACGCTGGAACTGGCGGCGCCGACGCCGAAGAGGCAGGTGGCGAGGAACACCTGCCAGGCGTTGGAGGCGATCATCGTGGCGAAGACGGCGAGGACCATTACCAGCAGCGGGATCGAGGCAACGTAGCGGATCTGGTAGCGGTCGAGCGCCCAGCCGGCCGGGATGGCGGCGAGGACGCTGGCGACGGCTTCGGCCGAGAAGGCGAAGCCGATCATCTGGCGGCTGACGCCCTGGTCCTCGAAATAGGGGGTGCGGAACAGGGAGACGGTGCTCATGGCCAGGAAGAGGAAGCCGTAGACGAAGACGAGGCGCCAGAAGGCCGATGAGCGCAGAGCCTGCTGGCGGGTCCAGGAATACTCGGCGGCGGGGCGGGGGGCCGACGCCCATGTCCTCGGGCGAGCGGCGGATGACGAATAGGGCGACCAGCACGACGACCACCCCACCGAAGATGCCGGTGGCGACAAACGTCGCCCGCCAGCCGGTGTTGGTGATGAGATAGGTCACGACGGGGATGAGGAAGATACCGGCGGGAATGCCCAGGAAGACCGTGGACATGGCTTTGCCGCGGTTGCGGCGGAACCAGCGGGCGATCGGGACGCTGGCGTAGAGATTGCCGCCGCCGCCCTGCATGCCGATGGCGCCGATGAAGACGAAGATCGCAGTGAATTGCCAGCCGTGCTGGACCGCCGCCAGCAGGACCACCAGCGTCCCGGCGAGGATGCCGGCGACAACCAGCGCCCAACGGGCGCCGTGGCGGTCGAGGATGCGGCCGATGAAGTAGCTGCTGACGCCGAACCCGATGAGACGCGCCGAAAGCGCCCAGCCGAAATAGGAATCGCTGATTTCGAGTTCCGCCTGCATGGGGCGGACGAAGAAGCCCAGGCTGATACCGGCCATATTCACCGAGACCAGGCTGACGGTGGCGAGTCCGGCGACCATGTACCAGCCGTCCACGAGACGGCGGCGGCCGCGCAGGATGTCGGCGATGGCGATGAAGAAGTTCAAGCGAGCGGGGCCGGGCGGGGAGCGCGGAGGAGCGCGGATAGCGCCATAGAAGAAGCTCCCCGGTTCCGCGGTTGGGCCGAATGGACCCGGAGAAGGGTACCACTGGTCGCCCGGCGACTTGCATACCAGTGGTTCCAGCCCGGCGGCGGGTGGTCCACAGGGGTGGGGCGGTACCGGCAGCGGAGTCGGGTATCCTGGGGCCGACACGGGAGGATGCGATTGCGGAAGACGATTGTAGAGCGGGAACTACCGGCGCCGC
>CAYYTN010000339.1:0-2914 GCA_964474495.1 uncultured Chloroflexota bacterium | reverse complement strand
CATCGCCTACACCCGTTCCCCGGCGCTCAGAGGCGTCTAGCCTCGGTATCTCCTCCCGTTTCGTACGACACCGTAGTCATGCATATTTGTTTATAAACGCCGGGTCTATCTTTACATCGCATACATGGCTAGGCTATTCACGAATCGATACCTGAGTAGGGAGATTATTGATGGGCAGAAGAGAGCAGCTACTGGCGGCTATTCGGCGATGGCCCGGGCTCGACGACGACGAACTCTCGCGGCTGACGGAGATCACGCCCCGGCAGCAGGTCAATCAACTGGCCCGCAAGCTGGTCGCCGATGGGTCTGTCCGGCGCCGCCCGGGGCTAGATGGAAAGCTGGTCAACGAGCCACTACTGATGGCACGGAGAGCGCAGGGATGAGTCAACGAAGGTTCTGTGGGCACGACTTTGAGTTTGTCGCGGATATCGAGCTGAAGCGGGATCTCGATCAGGAGATCATCCTGGGCAACCCGGAGGATCGATACAGGATGGCATCCACGGCCAAACTGCACCGCCACGGGCAGGGACCGTTTTGTGAACTGAGTATCTCCTTCGAGCCATCTGTAGCTGGCGCGTTCATTCTGACGGTCGAAGACGAGGCCGCGTATGTGGGGACGGCGGAAGACTTGCAGCGACGCATCAACAGCCAAATCGGCCACATTTCGCCGAGCGACTGCTATTCCCGCGGGCAGCCGACGAACTGTCGACTCAACAAGTTGATTCTCGAGGAAGCCCTCGCCGGCCGGGCCGTGCAGGTCTGGCTTCGGCGGACCGCCGATCCCTCGTCGCTCAAAAGTGAACTGCGAGGCGGATTGGATTTGGCCTGGGGAATCACCCGGTAGAACTGTCCGTCGACATGCTTCCCTACGCCAGCGCCGACTCCGCCAACCGCTGTAGCCAGATCGTCATCGCGTTCGCCCCGCGGTTATCCCAGGCAAGGTAGGGAATCCCCGTCAGCATCACTTCACGGTGACCCGGCCCGGCCGCGTCCAGCGTCCGGTATAGCTCCCCCCACTCGCCATCCGGCACCGCCCCGCGCGCCTTCAGCACCACCACCCCGCCCAATAGGTCTGCCCGGTACTCCTCTTCGAATTCCGGCAATCCACCTTCCGGCAGCACCAGCGAGGCCTCCCGCACATCGATCTCTGGGTTGTCGATCGCCTCAAAGCAGTACACGATCGGCCCCCGCTTCACTGTCACGCTGTCCCGCGTCTCCGTCGCCATCGGGTTCGCCACCAGCAGTTCCACCGGCATCGGCAGATCCACCACGATCTTCTCCCCCGGCGACCAGGTTCGCCGGATTTCCAGGTACTCGCCGGGCGTCGCCGCCATCGCCGCGCCGGCCGCCGTCACCGCGGCCGACCGACACCAGCTCGGAATCCGCACGAACACCGAGAATTCCGCCGCCGCCTCCGGGTTAACTTCAATCTCGATCCGCCCGTCCCACGGATATTCCGTCCGCTGGGTGATCGTCACCGGCGTCCCGTCCTCCAGCCGCCAGTCCAGCGTGCTGCTGTTGAACATGTGCACCCACACCCCCGCCTCCGATGTCGAGTAGAAGTACGCCGGCAACTCCGCCAGCGTCCTGGCCAGGTTCGGCGGGCAGCAGGCCACCCGGTACATGTGTTTCGGCTCCGGCCGGTCCACGTAGAACCAGTCCTGCCGCGTCGGCGCATCGATCCAGTTCCGGTACGACTCATAGTCCCGCCCGCGCTGCATCTCGCCGACGCGCCAGGGGTCGAAATAGCCGTGGCCACAGCTGGACTGGGGGTTGTCGTAGAAGAACTTCTTCCCGTCCAGCGACACCCCGCATATGACACTGTTGTAGAAATGCAGCTCCATCAGGTCGCCATAGCGGGCGTCGGGATCGACGTGCAGCAGCCGCCAGTTCCACATGGCGGAGCCGATGGCGGCGCAGGTTTCGGCGTAGGCGTGCTCGTGGGGAAGCTCGAAGGGCTGGCCCATGGCTTCGCCGTTGCGCCGGCCACCGAGCGCGCCGGTTACGTACATCTTCTCTTCGACCATGTTGCGGAGGAGCTTCTCGGAGGCTTCGAGATAGGCGCGGTTCCCCGTCTCCATGTACGCATCGATCACACCGCAGAGCAGGAAGGTGACCACGACGGAGTGGCCGGCGATCTCCTCCATGGTGGAGGTGCCGACATGGTCGATGAAGTAGCAGGCGAGGTCCAGGTACTTGCGGTCGCGAGTCTCGCGGTAGAGCTCGACGAGGGCCATTTCGATGACCGGGTGGCTGGGCCGCCACTCCTTGTCACCGGCGCCGAAGATGGTGTGGATGTGATCGGCGACGCGCACGGCGATCTTGATGAAACGGTCGTCGCCGGTGGTGCGGCGGTGGGCGATGGCTCCCTGGATGAGGTGGCCGGCGGCGTACAACTCGTTCATGCCCCCGTGGGACCAACGCAGGTGGCGGAGGGATTTTGGCGCCATGTTGGCGTGGAGGTAGCCGTCGTCGTCCTGGACAGGCTCAATGATGTCGAGGGCGCGATCGATGAGGTCTTCGAGTCCGGGGGCCGGGTCATGGCTGAGGGCAAAGGACGCGGCTTCGAGCCAGCGGAAGATGTTGGCTTCGCGAGCGCGGTAGTGAGGGGAGGGGGGCTCGTCCGGCTGGTGGCCGGGATCGGCGGCGAGGCGGAACTTCTCGAAGAGATCCTCTTCGATCATCTCGAACTCATACGGGATCGTCGCCTCCGCGTTCGTCCGAAAGCGATCCCCCCAGTAGCCGCCCTCCAGGCTCACCGCCGACACCGGAACCGAGCGCAGCTTCGCGTGCGGGCTGGCCGACAGATCGATGACAACGTTCTTGTGGGCAGACTGCGAACTGGCGGACATTGATCCTCCCGGGAGCGGATTCGGCGGCGCCGGACGGCCCCGGATTATAGGAGAGCCCCGGG
>CAYYTN010000338.1:0-2917 GCA_964474495.1 uncultured Chloroflexota bacterium | reverse complement strand
CGCAGGAACTCGCGCTCGACGTAGCGCGCCAATTTCCGGCCTTCTGCCACCCGGCCACCCAGCCCGAACGCTAGCGGCCCGAAGTAGTAGGCGTCCACCGCCCACTCGGCGCCGTGAAAGGAGCCATCGGCCGCCAGCCGTCCAGAGGCCCAGTCGAGCGTTCGCAACGCCGCTGCGACATACGCGACCCGACGCTCACCGTCTTCCATTCCGGCCACCCCCGTATCCGCTCGACCTACCCGCGTCTCCCCACCGGCCTATTGTGCCACTCGCCGAACCGGCCCCGGCGCCAACTTTGCAAAGTCAGTTGGTGACCCTAGAACGGCATCGTCCGCGGTGGGCCCGCCTGGTGGGCGAACACCTGCGCGTCAAAGCTCTTGCGCATCAGGTCCACCAGCACGTCGCGGTGGGCCGGGTCCTCCGACAGATCGTTGTGCTCCCAGGGATCGTTCTCCAGGTCGTACAGCTCAAACAGATCCTTGCCGTGGAATGTCACCAGCTTCCAGCGCCGGTCCCGGTACATCGTCGCGTGGGTCTGATCCGGGTGGTCGATCGCTCCGAAGAACTCCACCCGCACGAAGTCCCGGTGATCCGCCCCGTCGCTCTTGCCGGTCAGGATCGGCATCAGCGAGCGCCCCTGCACGTAATGCGGTACCTCCATGCCGATGGCCTCGTACAGCGTTGGGTTTATGTCAAGTAGCTCCACCAGCGCGTCGCTCACGACATCCTTCTCAAAGTGCCCCGGCCACGAGATCATCAGCGGCACCCGCACCAGCCCCTCGAAGAAGCGGCACCCCTTCAGCAGCATCCCGTGATCGCACAGCGCCTCGCCGTGATCGCTGGTGTAGATGACGATCGTGTCTTCACGTTGCCCGGTCTCCTCCAGGTAGTCCAGCAGCCGGCCGAACTCGGCGTCCAGCTGCTCGATCATCGCGTAGTAGGAGGCCTGGATCTTCTTGTGATCCCACTCGTCCGGGTGTTGCGGCTTCGACTGGAAATCGACCCCGGCGTCCACCAGCTTTTGCTGGTGCTCCAGGTCGCCATCTTGAAAATGCGCCCCCGGCAGGCTTTCCGGGTCGTAGCGGCGGTAGTACTCGTAGGGCGCGTCGAAGGGCGCGTGCGGGTCGAACGGATTCACCGTCGCCAGCCAGGGCTGATCCTCGAAGCGGTTCTTCTCCAGGAACTCAATCGTCTTCGCCGTGCACCAGTGGGTCTGGTGCAGTTCCGGCGGGATGTTGTCCTCGTCGGCGGTCGGCTCATACATGCCGCCGAAGCTCCTCACCTTCGCGCCATCGCGATACGAGCCGGGGCTCTGGTCGGCCATCACGGCCTCCGGGTCGGCCCCCTGCTCGCGCAGCCAGTCGGCGTAGTCGTGCCCGGCCGAGTTCGGCCCTTTGTGCGAGTGGCTGTAGTAGAAATGCTTGTAGCCGTCATTAACCCGGGTCTCTTGCCCGCGCGCCCCGCCCGACAGGTGCAGCTTGCCGATGTTCGCGGCGTCATAGCCGGCGTCGGCCAGCACCCGCGTGATCAGCCGTTCCGCCTGGTCCGGCGGAAAGTAGTCGTTCCCGTTCCCCATCAGCCCGACCGCGCTCGGGTACTGCCCGGTCAGAAAGCTCGCCCGGCTCGGTGTGCATATCTGCGTCTGGCAGTGGGCGTGGGTGAACGTCACCGCCTCCTTCATGAACGCATCCAGCCGCGGCGTGTTGACCAGCGGGTTGTTCAGACCGCCGATCGTGTCAAAGCGCTGCTGATCGCTGCAATACCAGAGGATGTTCGGACGCTGGGCCATTGCCTCTCCTGACGTCAGTTCGCTGACGGTTCCCGCTTGCTCCATTCCGGCCCGCGCCGGTCGCTTTTCAGGCCGATAGGGTAGCCCAGCCCGCCGCCGCCTTCCTCCCCGCCCCCGGCCGGATGCTAAATTGAACCCACCACCGCCGCATTTCGGGAGGGCCTTCTTGGACATCACCACGCTCGTCATCATCGCCGTCGTCGTCATCGTCCTCGGCTGGCTGATCCTCAACTACAACCGCCTGGTCCGCCTGCGCAACCGCATCGCCGCCGCCTGGTCGCAGATCGATGTCCAGCTGCGCCGCCGCTACGACCTGATCCCCAACCTGGTCGAAACCGTCAAAGGCTACGCCGGCCACGAGCGCGAGACCCTGGAAGCCGTCATCGCGGCCCGCCAGCAGGGCATCGACGCCCGCAGCATCGAAGACCAGGGCCTCGCTGAAAACATGATCACCGGCGCCCTCGGCCGGCTCTTCGCGCTCCAGGAGGCCTATCCCAACCTCAAGGCCGACAAGAGCTTCATGTCGCTGCAGGAAGAGTTGACCGGCACCGAAGGCCGCATCGCCTACTCGCGCCAGTTCTATAACGAGCAGGTCCTTTCCTACTCCAACTCCATCGAGGTCTTCCCCACCAACATCATCGCCGGCATGTTCAGTTTCGATCCGAAGCCCTACTTCGAGATGGAAGAGATCGCCCGGCAGCCGGTCCGGGTGGACTTCGGCTCCGCCGGTGCCGACGACTGACGGGCTGACTCCGTCAGCTTCTTTCTGATGGCAACTGGCACGATGTGTACGACGCTTGGCTCAGACTCCGATCGCGCAACTGGCCGCTAGCCCCGTGCTCTACGACCGCGTCGCCGCCAACGTCCGCCGCACCTACTTCCTGATTGCCGCCTTCATCCTCCTGGTCTCCGCACTCGGCCTCACGGTCGGCTATCTCATCGGTATCGAATACTGGGGGCTCATCATCGCGCTGCTGATCGCGCTGGCCATGTCCTGGGGCTCCTACTACAACTCCGACCGCATCGCCCTCAGCGTCAGCCGCGCGCAACCCGCCGACCCGGTCGCTGACGCCCGGCTCATCAACATCGTCGAAGGCCTATCGCTGGCCGCCGGGATCCCCGCGCCCC
>CAYYTN010000337.1:0-2929 GCA_964474495.1 uncultured Chloroflexota bacterium | reverse complement strand
TAGAGCGGTCGCGATCTTGGCCCCACCCATGATCGCCAGGACCGCGATGACATACCCCAGCAGGTGGGCGCCGGAGTCACCGAGGAAGATCGAGGCGCGGAAGAGATTGAAGGGGAGGAAGCCGAGGGCGGCGGCGATGAGGGCGATGCCGACGGTGGCGACCAGCGGCTGGTCGAGCTGGACCGAAAGCGTGACCAGAATGGCGGTGGCGATGGCGGCGACGCCGGCGGCGAGTCCATCGACCCCGTCCAGGAAGTTGATGGCGTTCATCATGCCGGTGGTCCAGAACAGGGTGAACGGAATGGCCAGCACCAGGGGCAGGATCAGGAGGCCGCCGAAGGGGTTGCTGACGCCGTCGATGCGGATGCCGAAGGCCAGCGGGATCGCCGCGGCCAGCAACTGGCCGATGAGCTTGTCGCGCGGGGAGAGATCGCGGAAGTCGTCGGCCAGCGCGATGATGACGACGACGACCGCGCCGAGCAGCAGGCCGAGGACGCGGCGGTCCATCGGCACCGCCACCAGCACCGCGGCCATGAACCCGGCCAGGATCGCCACGCCGCCCAACTGCGGTACCGGGCGCCGGTGGATGCGGCCGGGGCCGGTCGGGACCAGCCAGCCGCGCCGATTGGCCAGGCCGCGGACCAGCAGGGTGCCGGCGAAGCCGATCGGGAAGGCGATGACGGCGGCGAGCCAGTTGATGTCGGTCAGGGGATACCTCGCGAACGGCGGCTTTCGTCTAGCAGTATCGAAACAGCAGCCACAGGCAGTCACCGACTGCTTTCTGTTTGGGTTGAACGGCGGCGAGCGGCCCTGCTAACGAAAAGACGGCGGCTGGACCCCCGGCGCCGGGGGAGGCTTCTGCTGACGGGCCGGGCGGGCTAGGCTGGCCGGGACACCCTGGCGGTGAAGTCGATCGGAGATTCGCGGATGGCACCTAGCCCGGACCGGGAACTGGCCGAGTTTGTCGCGGCGACGACCGCCGCCCAGGCGCTGCCGCCGGTGGAGCAACGGGCGCGCGATCTGCTGCTGGATCATTGCGGGGTGCTGATCGGCGGCAGCGTAGAGGGGGCCGGGTCGCGGGCCGGGGCCTATGCCCGGGAAGGCAGTGCGGGGGAGGCTTCGGTGCACCTGTCCGGCCGAACGACGGCGCCGCTGGCGGCGCTGGCCAACGGGATCGCGGCCCATGCCCTGGAACTGGACGACGTGACCAACGAGTCGTCGCTGCATCCGGGGGTGGTGGTGTGGCCGGCGGCGCTGGCGGCGGTGGAGCGGCGCGGCGGGACGCTGGGCGATTTGCTGACCGCCGGAGTGGCGGGGTACGAAGTGACCATGCGGGTGGGCGAGGCGCTGAACGCGGCGTCGCTGTACGCCCGGGGATTTCACGCCACCGGAGTCGCCGGCGCGATCGGCGCGGCGGCGGCGGTGGCGAACGTGCTGGGGCTGGACTCGGACCGCACCGGGCACGCGCTGGGGCTGGCGGCGAGCACGGCGTCGGGTTCGCTGGCCTACGTGCAGGACGGCAGCGACGGGAAGCGACTGAACGCGGGCTGGGCGGCGCACTCGGGGCTGGTGGCGGCGGATCTGGCGGCGGCGGGAATGACCGGCCCGGGGGAAGTTTTCACCGGCATGAACGGCCTGCTGGCGGCCTACAGCGATGACCCGCAACCGGCGGCGCTGAGCCGGATCGCTCGCGAACGCCCGGCGATGCTGGAGGTGGCGCTGAAGCCCTATGCCTGCTGCCGCTATATCCATCCGGTGATCGACGCCTGCCGCGAACTGCGCGAGGCGGACGATTTCGCGGTGGCCGAGGTTGAGCGGGTCTCGGTGAGCGTGCTGCCGGGAGGCGACCGATTGATCTCGGACGCGCCGGAACGCAAGCGCCGTCCACGCAACCGGGTGGATGCGCAGTTCAGCGTGTACTACGGAGCGGCGCTGACCCTGGTACACGGGGCGCCGGGGCTGGCCGGGTTCGAGTCGCCGTTCCTGGAGGATCTGGCGGTGCAGCGGCTGGCCGACCGGGTTGAGGTGGGGCACGACGCGGAGCTGGACGCGCGCTATCCGGAACGCTGGGGCTGCCGGGTGGAGATCGCGCTTGCCGGCGGGGAGAGCCTGGTGGAGCGGGTGGATGATCCGCGCGGTGACCCGCGACGGCCGCTGTCGCCGGCGGAGGTCGACGCGAAGTTCCGGTCGCTGGCGGAGCCGGTGGATGGCCGGCCGACGGCGGCGGTATGGAGCTGGGTGCGCGAGGGCGAGCTGGACGCGCCGGTGCCGGATTTCGCCGGCGGCTAGCGGGAGCGGGGGATCGGACGGAGCGGCGATCGCGGCGGCGGCCTGGCCGGCGCGCCGGGCCGAGATCGCGCTGCATCACGCGCATCTCTTCGGCGCCGGGAAGGTCGAACTGCCGGTGCAGGCGTGCCGCATCGGCGACTCCGCGCTGATCAGCGTGCCGCTGGAGGTCTTCGCCTAGTCGGGGGCCGCAGTGAAGCAAGACTCGCCGGCGCCGCTGACGATGTTCTCGGGCTACTCCAACGGCTACTACGGCTATATCCCGATCAAAGCCGCGTTTGCGGAAGGCGGCTACGAGGTGCGCACGTCGCCCTACGCGCCGGGTGACGCCGAGCGGATGGAGGCGGTGTGCGGCGAGGTGCTGGAGGAACTCTGGCGCTAGCCCCAGCCACAGCGGTCACAGCGGTCACCGACCGTCTTTTCTGAAGGACTGACGCGGGTTGAACCAGGGCAGTCGGACGGGGACGGCGCTCAACGAGTAGAAGCCGCGGAGCGGCCCCAACCGGCACGCAGGTCGCGCCACGCGAACACCAGAAACTTCATTCACCAGCGCGGCCGCCGAGCGTTTGGCCGTTGCGACGGGTGACTACTGGATGGCGCCGAGGAGCAGCAGCCCGATCGTGGGCGGCGGTGGAGGGGGAGG
>CAYYTN010000336.1:0-2973 GCA_964474495.1 uncultured Chloroflexota bacterium | reverse complement strand
GGGTGCATAGGCGCGCCGAGACTTTTCTCCAGGAGCGCCCGGCACATCTCATCGGGCCAATCGAAGGAGGTGAAGCGATCGGCCGCCCCAGACAAAACGGCCGTGGGCCGCGGCGAAATGTTGGCTTCCTTGCCAAACCCTCGCCGCCGATCTGCCAACATATCTACAATTGACCATGCGATTCGCCTTCAACCCACAACTCGTCCCGCTCAGCCGCCGCAGCTACATCCAGCAGCTCCGCCGGGCCATCGCCAACGCCCGCGAACTCGGCTTCGACATCATCGAACTGACCCTCACCGGGCCCGAGTACGCCCTGGGCATCGAGACCCTTTTCGGCGGCGACTTCATGGAGGTCATGACCGCCTCGCCGACCAGCTTCCACCTGCATCTCTTTCCCGACGCCGCCACCAGCGGCGAGCCCGCCCTATCCGACCTGCAGCCCTACCCGCGCAGCATCGCGCTGCGCCGCACCGTCCAGGTGGTCGAGTTATTCGAGCGCGAGAACCCGGTCGAGATGTACGTCGTCCACGGAGGCCAGCGCCACGGCGACCACACCGCCCACCTCGCCGCCCTGCGCGAGAGCCTCCGCACCCTCGACAACCTCTTCCCCGGCCTGCCGATCGCCGTGCAAAACGGATTCGGCCCCGGCGTCCTGTCGCAGCTCGACCTGGTCCTGGACTTCCTCGACGAGGCCCCCAACGTGCGCTTCTCGCTGCACACCGGCTTCGCATACCAGTCCGTCGGGCTCAGCCGTCACACCTTCATGGACCGCCTGGGCTACATGCGCCGCTTCGGCGATCGGCTGGCCGAGATCCGCTGGCACAACACCGCCCCGGGCCAGCGTCCCAGTGTGCCGCTGCACCTGGATACCGAAGATGGGCTCGACCTGGAGGAGATCGTGGCCCTGGTCGGACGCAACCCCGGCACCGTCCATCTCATTGACACCGTCGGCAATAACGCCCCGGCGCTGGCCCGCGAGCGCCGCGTCCTGCACGACGTCCTCGCCCGCTAGCCATCGACGATGGCCTTCTTCTTGAAACGCGGGCGCCAGTGGTCGGTCCCGGCCGCCAGTCAGGGACGGGCGAAGACCCGTTGCACGGGCGCCAGTTCAATTCAAATAGCGCCCGGCCCATGATCCCGATTCCCCACCGCGCCTTCCTGGCCCTCGCCGGCGCCGTCCCGACGCTTGGCGCCCTGCTCCCCGCCACCGCCCGCGCCGCCGGCGAGCAGACCGTCACGGCCAGTTCAATTCAAATAGCGCCCGGCCCATGATCCCGATTCCCCGCCGCGCCTTCCTGGCGCTCGCCGGCGCCGTCCCGACGCGTGGCGCCCTGCTCCCCGCCACCGCCCGCGCCGCCGGCGAGCAGGCGGTGGCCGGCGGCTGGTTTTACCCGCAGGCCGGCCCCGGCGACGGCACCGGCTACACCGTCGCCAACGTCGGTGCGCAGGGCTTCTACGACACGTTCAGCAACGCCGGCGGCGTCAGCGCCCTGGGCTACCCGATCTCGCGCCGCTACGATGAAGAGAAGTACCCCCGCCCGGCCAACGACATGCCCCAGGGCGGGTTCTACGAGCCGACCGCCGATTTCGATAACGTGCCCGCCGAACTGCACCAATCCACGTTCTGCACCGAGAAGACGATTGAGTTCATCGACGAGGCCCGCGACGCCGGCCAGCCCTGGCTGATGAGCGTCAACCCGGCCGACCCGCACCCGCCCTACGACGCGCCCTGGGAGTACTATCGCCGCTTCGATCCGCAGTCGCTGCCCATGCCGAACTTCCTGGCGAGCGACATCGCCCACCAGAACCGCATTTCCGACGCCGGCGTCGACTTCTTGGCCCGCGCGCAGCCGCCGGAATACTGGGGGCACCCGGAGATCAAGGCCTCCAGCTACGCCATGATCGAGTTGATGGACGAGCAGTTCGGCCGGCTGCTGGATCACCTGGACGCCACCGGTCAGCGCGAGAACACGATCGTGATCTTCATGAGCGACCACGGCGAGATGTTGGGCGACCGCGGCCTGGCCCGCCAGGGTTGCCGCTTCTACGACCCGCTGGTGCGCGTGCCGCTGATCGTTTCCTGGCCCGGGCATTTCGAGCAGGGCGTTGTCAGCCAGGCGCTGGTCGAATTGACCGACCTGGCGCCGACGCTGCTGGAGACCGCCGGGCATGACGTCCCCGACGACACCCACGGCCGCTCGTTGCTGCCGCTGCTGACCGGCGAGGCCGGCCCGGACGAGCACCGCGAGTTCGTGCGCGCCGAGTACTTCGACGCCATGCGTCAGCCGGGGGCGTCGCGGGGCACGATGTTTCGCACCCGCGACTGGAAGCTATCCGTCTACCACGGCCACGGGATCGGCGAGCTGTACGGCCTGCAGAACGATCCCGAAGAAAGCGCCGACCTCTGGGACGATCCGGCCCACGCCGCGACGAAGAACGACCTGCTGGCGCGGAGCTTCGACGCGGCGATGGAGGCGCTGAACGGCGGCCCGCCCCGCGTCATGCGCTTCTGAGCTCGGTCACAGGCCATTCACAATGGCCTTCTTCTCTATTGATCGCCGCGAGCGACCATCAACGATGGCTTTCTGTCTGAATGATTACGGCAAAGGTGTGCACTTGCGCCGCCGATCGAGGCAAAACAAGAAAGCACACGGGGTGTACTACGGGTGTGCTTAGCCGAACTTGCCGTTGCGCCAGGAGCCGCCCCAAGGGCTTGGCCCCTGGCCGATCACGCGGCGATCGCGCTGGCTGCGTTCCACCCGGGCCTTGATCTCCGGCGGGTCCCAGTCGGCGGTGGCCACGGCGCGGAGTTCTTCGACGACGGCGGAATGGGCCGGATCGCCGGCCAGGTCGTCAAACTCGCCCGGATCGGCCTCCAGGTCGTATAGCTCCGGGGGGCCGTCGGCGTAGACGGTCAGCTTGTGCCGGCCGCGGCGCACCAGCCGCCAGGGAGTGGTGATGGCGTGGCCCTCG
>CAYYTN010000335.1:603-2979 GCA_964474495.1 uncultured Chloroflexota bacterium | reverse complement strand
CGACATCGCCGAGAACGACCCGAAGAGCCTGGAGGGCTAGCGCGATGACGAGCCGGCGGAGTGGTCGAACCCCGGGAGCGGCGCGATGATCCCGCGCTACACCCGCCCCGAGATGGGGGCCATCTGGGAGCGGCAGGCCTATTTCGATTTCCAGCTGCGGGTGGAGATCGCCGCCTGTGACGCCTGGGCCGAGACCGGGGTGATCCCGGTGGAGGACGCGGCGCTGATTCGCCAGGCCACCTTCACCCTGGAGCGGATCGACGAGATCGAAAAGACCTCCGATCACGAGACCGACTCATTCGTGACCGCGGTGGCCGAGTCGCTGGGCGCGGAGTCGCGCTGGCTGCACCTGGGGCTGACCTCGTCGGACGTGCTGGACACGTCGCAATCGCTGCAACTGGTGGCGGCGGCCGATCTGTTGCTGGGCCGGCTGGCAACGTTGGAGGCGTCGGTTACGCGGCTGGCGATCGACCACAAGGACACGCTGACAATCGGGCGCTCGCACGGCATCCACGCCGAGCCGACGACCTTTGGCTTCAAGCTGCTGATCTGGGTGGACGAGATTCGGCGCAACCGCCGGCGGCTCGAAGCCGCGCGGGCGGAGATCGCGTTCGGGAAGATATCCGGCTCGGTGGGCACCCACGCCAACGTGCCGCCGGAGGTGGAGGCGATCGTCTGCCGGCTGCTGGATCTCGAACCGGCGCCGGTGTCGAGCCAGATCCTCCAGCGCGACCGCCACGCCCATTTTATGTCGACGCTGGCGCTGGTGGCGACCTCGCTGGACAAGTTCGCCACCGAAGTGCGCAACCTGCAACGGACCGAGATCGGCGAGGTCGAGGAACCCTTCGAGGAAGGGCGGCACGGGTCGTCGTCGATGCCGCACAAGCGCAATCCGTCGCGCTGCGAACGGGTCAGCGGTCTGGCCCGGATCGTGCGCAACAACGCCGGCGCGGCGCTGGAGAACGTGACCCTCTGGCACGAGCGCGACATCAGCCACAGCTCGGCGGAGCGGGTGATCCTGCCCGACTCCTGCATCGCCCTGGACTACATCCTCTGGCTCTTCACCGGGATCGTCGACGGGCTGCGGGTGAACGAAGAACGGATGGCGGAAAACGTCTTCGCCACCCACGGGTTGGTCTTCTCGCAGGGCGTGCTGCTGGCGCTGATCGAGAAGGGCATGTCGCGGCAGAACGCCTACGCGCTGGTGCACGACCACGCCATGCGGGCGTTCAACGAGAAGACCTCTCTGCAAGAACTGCTGGCGGCCGATCCGGCGATCGCCGCGAAGCTTCCGAAGGACGAACTGGACGCGATCTTTGATCCGGCGCGCCACCTGCGCTGGATCGACACCGCCTACGAGCGGCTTGGATTGGATTTGAAGGGGTAGGAATGAGCAGCGCAGACATCGGCATGGCGGAATCGAACATCCCGGGACTCGAACCGCGCGCGCGCGGCAAAGTCCGCGACATCTACGAACTGGGCGACGATCTGCTGATCGTGGCCACGGACCGGGTCTCGGCGTACGACTCGATCATCCCGACACCGATCCCGGGCAAGGGCCGGGTGCTGACGATGCTTTCCGAGTTCTGGTTCGGGCTGCTCAAGGACGTGGTGCCCGATCACCTGATAACCACCGACGTGGCGGCGATGGACCTGCCGGCCGGGGCGGACCGGGCGGCGCTGGCCGGGCGCTCGATGCTGGTCAAGAAGGCCGAGCCGCTGCCGGTCGAATGCGTGGCCCGCGGCTACCTGGCCGGCTCCGGCTGGGCCGACTACCAGGTGGACGGCGCCGTCTGCGGGATCGAACTGCCGGCCGGCCTGCGCCAGTCGGAAGTCCTGCCGGAGGCCATCTTCACGCCGGCCACCAAAGCCACCTCGGGGCACGACGAGAACATCGGTTTTGAGGAGACGGCGGCGGTGGTCGGCCGGGAACTGGCGGAACGGCTGCGCGAATTGACTCTGAAGATCTACCAGACCGGCCACGACCACGCCCGGGCGCGGGGGATCATCCTGGCCGACACCAAGTTCGAGTTCGGGATGTACCAGGGCGAACTGCTGCTGATCGACGAGGTGATGACCCCGGATTCGTCGCGCTTCTGGGAGGCCAGCACCTACGAAGTCGGCACGTCGCCGATGAGCTTCGACAAGCAGTTCGTGCGGGATGCGTTGACGGAGTCGGGCTGGGACCGGGAGCCGCCGGCGCCGCCGCTGCCGGCGGACGTTGTCCGCAACACGACCCGTAAGTACGAAGAAGCCCTGGAGAGGTTGATCGCCGCCGTATGAACAACTACCGCGTAAGAGTGACGGTGCGCCTGCAGCCGGAGGTCGAGGATCCGGTGGGGGAAGTCTGGTTAATTACGTACTTGGGATTACGCA
>CAYYTN010000335.1:0-593 GCA_964474495.1 uncultured Chloroflexota bacterium | reverse complement strand
GGATCCGGGGGGGGCGACGGTCGAGGCGAGCCTGCACAACCTGGGTTTTGCCGGCGTTTCGGGGGCGCGGGTGGGCAAGGTGGTGGAATTTGCGCTGGCCGCGACCACCCTGGCGGAGGCCGAAAAGAGCGCCGCCGCGATGAGCGAGCAACTGCTGGCCAATCCGGTGATCGAGGACCACGAGATCGAAGTGACGGAAGCGGCGGCGGGAGCGCCGGCTTGAGGGCCTGCGTGATCGTCTTCCCGGGGAGCAACTGCGACCACGACGCCCAGCACGCGCTGAGCGAAGTGGCCGGCTTCCAGGCAGACTTCGTCTGGCACGCCGAGACCGAACTGGATGGCTACGACCTGATCATGATTCCGGGCGGGTTCTCGTATGGCGATCACCTGCGCAGCGGGGCGGTGGCGCGGTTCGCGACGGCGATGGGTCCGGTGCAGGACGCGGCGCGGCGCGGGACGCCGATCCTGGGCGTCTGCAACGGCTTCCAGATCCTGCTTGAAGCCGGGTTGCTGCCCGGGGCGATGCTGCGCAACGCCGGCCTGGAGTTCCGCCACGACTGGGTGGGACTGCGCACCGAGCGGACCGACACGAT
>CAYYTN010000334.1:0-2983 GCA_964474495.1 uncultured Chloroflexota bacterium | reverse complement strand
AGCCCACCACCAGGAACGGCCCGTCCGGATCGGACCAGACAAAGCCGCCCGGCGTCTGCAGCGGCACCACCTCCAGCGACTCCCCCGTCGCGGGATCGGCGATCACCAGATCGGTGCGATTCGGCCCGAACAGCAGCAGCCGGCCGTCACCGGCCAGCGCCATGCCATGCATTCCCGGAACGATCAGCAGCGGCTCGGATGCCACCCCGCGCACCGGGTCCAGCAACCTCACGATGCCCGTCTGCTGCTCCATCACGAACACCCGGCCCGCTCCGTCCACCACGATCTGGCGGACGGCCGCCACCACCCTTGGATGCCGGGCCAGCACGTCGCCGGTGGCCGAATCCAGCACGCGCACCGATCCGGTCAGCCAATCGCCGACGTACAGGTGGGTCCCATCGCCCGAAATGACCGGGGTCAGCGACGTCGTCGGCACTTCTCGTCGATAGAGCACCCGGCCGCTGTCCCGATCCAGCGTCACCACTGCGGTCGACTGACCGGCGAAGAGCCCCACCGCCGTCGTCAGCACCACGATCCCGGTCGCACTTTCCCCGGCGTACCGGGTGATCGTCGGATTCCCCGCACTGTACGCCATCGCCAGTTGCCCCGCCGTGCCCAGCGCCAGCAGCGTCGCCGTGGTCGCCCCATCGCCCGTGGCATAGACGAAATCGAAGTACACCCCGAACCGGCCGTCTCCGACCGGCGCCACCCGGCCCGGCAGCACCGTCATCAGTTCCTCGACCGCCAGGCCGGAGGCCCGATCGATCCCGGCCAGGATCGGCTGGCCGGTGGCCTCGCGCTCGAAGGCCAGTACGTACAGCCGTTTGCCCGGGTAATGGCTCAGCTCCAGCCGGGCTTCAGCGATTGTGTCGGTTCCGATCTCGATCGCGGCCGTCCGGCCGATCGCGAAGTCGACCTTCTGCGCCCCGATCGTGAACGCGCCCGGCACCAGGCTATCGATCCGGGCGGCTCCGTCCGGATCGGTCGCCACCGCCGCCACCAGCTGCCCGAAGGCGTCCCGAACCTCAACCAGCACTCCCCCCAGCGGCGCGCCGCCCCCGGCGTCGACAACCTCCACGCGCAGACCGTTCGGATACGGCTCCAGCGCGAACGCCACCGGCTCGACCGCATAGCGGACCCCGTCGCGGTCTTCCGCCTCGGCCGCGAAGAACACCTGCTCCATCCCCGGCGCCACCAGCCGGCTCGGCACCACGGTCTGCATCTCGAATGTTCCGGAGCGCGACGTCTCAATACTCCCCAGGCGTACCCGCACTCCCCCCGACCCCTCCGCTTCCCCCGAGCTCAAATAGATGACGACATCGGTGCGCGCCGGCCAGTCACGCCCCTGGATCGACACCGCCTCGCCCGGCGGCCCGCCGGCCGGCAGCAGGGTGAGGCTGGCGCCCGACTCGCCGCTCGTCGACGCCGAACCGCCCAGCGCCGTGCCGTACGCCCCGAGGATCACGATCGCCAGCACCGGAACCAGGACCAGCGCCCCGAGCAACCCCGACACCACGATCGCCCGCCGTGTGCGCAACTACCCGACCGCCGCGCCCGGCGCCATTTCCCGGGCCTGCCGGGTGGCCTCCGCCAGTATTGCCTCGATCGGATCGGGCGCCAGCGCCAGCCGCGGCGTCGCCCGCCGCGCCGCGCCGATGACTGCCGGGACCGTCCAGGCTCTCCAATCGCGGGCGAACGTGAGAGTACGGAAATAGACCTCATAGCGCGGGTCCGTGGCCACCAGATCGGCCTGCAGCGATACCGACGCCGGCGCCAGCCCCGCGGCGGTGGTCACCGCCCGCACCGTCTCCGGCCGCAGCAGCCGCGCAATCGCCGCCGCCGCCCCGGCGAAGTTCTGCGTCGCCGCCGCGATCCCGACCAGCAACCGGCCGCCCCCCGCCGTCACCGGCGACACCCGCGTCGGCGGCAGCGCCAGCCGCACGGTTTCCATTACCTCCGGCGGCGTTTGCCCGCGGGTCTTCAACTCATGGAAGTCTCGAAACTCCATCGCCGCCAGCCCGGCGTCAAAAAGCGTCCCAGTTGGATTTGCCGCCGCCATTTCGCGGCGAAAAGTCGCCGGCGGATCCCGGAAGAAGGAACGGAAATACCGCGCGGCTTCCGTGAACTCAGCCGAATCCAGCACCGGGCCGCCACCGCCGTCCGGCCAGACTACGCCGCCGTTCTGCCAGCCGAAGGTCAGCCAGTCGTCCGCCAGGCTCGATAGCGACAGGCCCATACCGGCCCGTTCCACCAGGCCGTCGCTCAGCCGGGCCAGCAGCCGCGCCACCCCCGCCAGGTCCTCCCAGCTCGCCGGCGGTTGTCCCGGGTCCAGGTCGGCTTCGGCAAACAGGTCGCTCCGGTACACGAACGAGCGCACCGCCACCGCGAGCGGCGCCGCCGCCAGGCCATCTCCGTGGCCGTACATCTCCACCAGCGATGCCGGCAGCGCGTCCCGCGCCGGCCCGACCGGCATCGGCAGCACCGCGCCGGCCAGCGCCGCCTGGACCGGACTGCTCACTCCCACCACATCGATCTCATCCAACGGCGTCGCCGCCGCGTCGTTCCGCCGGACGACCTCGAGTACCAGCCCGTCCTCTTCCTCCCCGGTTGCCAGGCTCTCCGCCAGCGCCGCCAGGACGTCGTCCGGCCAGCTCAGCCCGATCTTGATCACCCCGCTCACCGGCGCCGGCGTCGCCGTCGGCATCGCCGTGGCCGTTGGACTGGGCGTCGGCGTAGCGGTCGGCGTCAGTGTCGGCGTCGCAGTCGGCGTCGGCGTCAAAGTCGGGGTGCTGGTCGCCGTGGGCGTTGCCGTCGGGACCGCCGTCGCCGGTGGGGGCGCCGGCTCCGGCGTCGTCTCCGTCACCGCCGGCTCCGGCTCGCAGCCCGCCGCCAGCGCCACGGCCGCCGGCAGCGCGACCATTGCCGCCCTGACCAGCCCGCGTCGGCTCCAGAGCCGGCCGATGGCCGTCTCCCCTTCCGACGT
>CAYYTN010000333.1:0-2988 GCA_964474495.1 uncultured Chloroflexota bacterium | reverse complement strand
GGCGCGCCCCCTCTCGCAACCAGTAGATCGGCGGGGGGCCGGCGCCGGCCTCAAGCCAGGGGGTGGTTTTTCCGAATATCAGGTTGATGAATACCGGAAACACCAGCCTTTGATGCGCAGCGGCATTCCGCGGATGGCCGCCCGCATGCAGCAGATCCAGAGCCGGATCAACGCGGTCAGCCGCGCTCCGCGCAGATCCACCGCGGAGGCCACCAACTCGGTCGGTCTGAACGTCAACGCCGGCCCGACCGCGACCGCCACCGCCACCCAGACCGACTTCAACGCCGTCCTGCGGGCGCAACTGGCGCGGGGCGTGCTCGGCGGACTCAACGGCGATGAGGACGGATCGGGGTTCGGCGGATTGCTGGATGGGACCCAGTCGGGTCTCACCGACCTGCTGCCGCGACTTAACGGCAGCACCGGGACGGCCTCGCTGCCGTTCGGCACCGACATCAA
Source organism: uncultured Chloroflexota bacterium (assembly GCA_964474495.1). Classification (GTDB taxonomy): domain Bacteria; phylum Chloroflexota; class UBA11872; order UBA11872; family VXNJ01; genus JASLPR01. Next base: position 2,532 of record CAYYTN010000333.1, on the reverse strand, counting down.
GTACAACCCGTTCCGCGACCTGGAAGTGACCTCTCCGTTCGGCACCCGCGATCTGGGCGCCGGCGAACATCAGCACAACGGCCTGGACCTGGCGCTGCCGGTCGGGACATCGCTGCCGGCCATCGGCGCCGGGACCGTCGTGAGCGCCGGCGAAGACACGGTGTTCGGCCGCAGCGTCGTCTACGAATTGGATTCCGGCGAAGTCATCCGCTACGCCCACCTGAAGGCCGAAGCGCCGTTCCTGGTGATGGCCGGTCAGCGGATCGCCCCGGGACAGACGGTCGGGATATCCGGGAACACCGGGGCTTCCACCGGGCCGCACCTGCACATTTCGGTGCAGTTGAACGGGCGGTTCGTGGACCCGCAGGCCTACCTGGCGGAACTCCCATGAGGAATATCAGCAAGATATCGAAACAAAACTCAGCGGGCGTGGCGCGTCCCGGCGGTTCAGCCGCCGCGGCGTCGCGCCGAAGATTGTTGCAAGCCCCGGGCGGACCCTCCCCGAAACACCGGTCCGTCGCGCGGAAGTGAGGTAACCAGGCAGATGAGTTCTTCTTCGACGGTTCAGGCGCTGGGATCGATGCCGCCGGAACAGCGCGGCGCATACCCGACTCCGGGGACCGGAGATGGCTCGTTTGACGCCGCCGTGCGCGAAGCCGTGAACGCGAACCAGGGCATCATCAGCTACGACAACTTTGCCCTGTTCTCAACGGCCCGGGGACGCTCGCAGACCACGGTGCTGAACAGCGATCCAGCGCCGACCGTGCTGGCCTCCGTGAACCCGCAGACCACCGCCGCCGTAACCGACGACTCCTCCGACACCGAAGAAGCGGATGCCACGCCGGTGGCGGCCACGGTGGCGACGCCCCCGATGACCAACCGCGAGCGCTTCGGCGACCTCTATTCCAACAGTGACCTGGGCGTCGTGTGGGACGCCGACGGCGACGAGCGTCGCACCCCGGGCGGCGGCAACCCGGACGAGATTATCAACCTGATCTACGAACTGAAGGCGCTGGGCGTCAACGACGCCGAGCGGTTCTGGCAGGGCAAGGAGAATGGCGGCGAGGAGCACCTGAGCGGCTTCAACCTGCTGAATCAACTGAAGCTGTCGGTGATGCGCTCGGGACAAGAATTGCTGACCCCGGCCGAGTACCGGGCCATCGGCGCCGACATGTACACCCGCGGCATCCAGCCCAACGGGTTCCCGGACGGCTTCCTGTACGGCAGTTAGGCGGAGCGCCGGGCGGGCCGGCCCGCCCGTGAAATGATCTCGCTCAAAACCGGCCACGGCCGCGCGTACCGCGCGGCCTTTTGCCTTTCCGGGGCGCCGTGCCAGAAGCGCGTTCGGGCACCGTCCTGACTTCGCGGGCGGGTTACTCCACAATAGAGGCGCCCGTTCCGCCGAAGGCCGAGGAGCCCCGCTGACTCGTACGCGCATCGCCCTGCTGATCGGAATCCATTTCGCCGGATTCGCCCTGGCCGGCCTGGTGTTCCCTTTCCTGGCCCTGTACGTGCAAGACCTGGGAGTCGACGACCCCCGCGCGGTGATCCTGTGGGCCGGGCTGCTGGCCGGAGTCGGGTCGGCGGGCCTGGCCGCCGGCACGCCGCTGTGGGCCTGGCTGGGACGCCGGCTGGGATTGCGGGCGATGCTGGTGCGGGTGCTGGTGGGGCTGGCGGTGACGGCGCTGCTGATGGCGGCGGTGGCCGAGGTCTGGCAACTGCTGCTGGCGCGAATCCTGCAGGGAGTCCTGGGCACCGCCGGGACGGTGGTCGTGGCGATGGTGGCCGGGGCGCTGGCCCACGAGCGGCGGGCGCGGGTACTGGGCTGGCTGCAATTGGCGATGATGGCCGGCAGCGTGGTGGGGCCGGTGGTCGGTGGGTTGGTGCTCTATTGGGCGGGCTTCGGAGTGCTGTTCCGGCTGACCGCCGGGGTGGCCCTGGCGGTGGCGGTGCTGGCGCTGTTGACGATGCCGCGGGTGGACCCGGCCGAGGAGCCCGACATCACGGCCGAGCCCCCGGCCGGATCGGCGGCCCGCGACCCGGGCGCGCTGGGAATGGCCATCTATTTCTTGGCCCTGCAGGCGGCGGCGATGATGTCCGGGGCGCTGCTGGTGCTGTACGTGCAGGATCTCGGGGCTGGGGAGGCGACCGCGCCGCTGACCGGGTTGTTGATTGGATCAACCGGGCTGGTGGCGGGATTGGCTTCGCCGCTGGCCGGCCGGTTCCGGACGAAGCTGGGGTCGGCCGGGGGAATGGGCTTGACCGGGGGTCTGGCCGGACTGCTGCTGCTGGGCCAGGGCCTGGCGACGGCGCTGGGGGCGGTGTGGGTGCTGCGGATGGGGCAGGGAGTGGTGAGCGGCATTCTGCGGCCGTCGGCGCAGTCGGGCGTGTATCGACTGGTGGAGCCGGGCCGGCGACGGCGGGCCTATGGATTCGTAGCGCGGGCATCGACGATCGGGTCGATCGTCGGAGGGCTGTTGGGAGGGGTGATCGGGGCCGCCGGCGGGCTCGGGATGGCGTTTGCGGTGGCGG
>CAYYTN010000332.1:1702-2998 GCA_964474495.1 uncultured Chloroflexota bacterium | reverse complement strand
GGCCGCGAGCGCTTCGGCCCGCCCATCTCCGCCGCCTTCGACGACGGCTTCGAAGGCCGTCCCATCGTGCAGTATTTCGCCCGCGCTCGCCTCGAGTGGCATCCCGAGCTGCAGGGCGTCCCCGACGAAGTCCAGCTCGGCGACATCGGCTACGAACTGCTGCGCCTCGACCAGAACTCCCCCACTCTCCCCCGCCCCGCCCCCCTTGCCTTCGGCATGCAGGTCCACACCTGGCACAACTCCGATCCCCAGCTCGTCACCTGGCGCGCCGCCATCGCCGGCGCCGGCTGGGTCAAGCACCAGGTCAAGTGGAGCGATGTCGAACCCACCGAGACCGGTATCGACTGGTCCCAGATGGATGCCTTCGTCGCCGCCGCCGAGCAGTTTGAGCTCAAGATCCTGATCAGTGTCGTCGAGGCCCCCGCCTGGACCCGCGCCGCCGGCGGAGCCGCCGGCCGCCCCGACGACCTCGGCAAGTTCGAGCATTTCATGCGGCTCATGGCCGAGCGCTACCGCGGCCGCGTCCACGCCTACGAAATCTGGAACGAGCCCAACCTGGCGCTCTTCTGGGGCCGCACCGTCAACTACGCCGAGTACGCCGAGTTGCTCATGGCCGGCCATCGCGGCGTCAAGGCCGGCGATCCCTTCGCCCTGGTCCTGTTCGCCGGCCTGGCCCAGAACGGCGCCGGCGACGCCACCCACGGCATCAACGACGTCGAGTTCCTCCGCGGCGTCTATGCCTATAAGAACGGCATCGTCCGCAACTTCTTCGACATCATGGGCAACCACTCCTACGGCTACCGCTCCTCGCCCTGGGCCGAGTTCGATTCGCGCCTACAGGGCTCCGGCATCCAGTACCTGGACCACCCCAGTTTCTACTTCAAGCGCTTCCGCCAGATTCGCGGCGTCATGGAAGAGTACGGCGACGGCGCCCGCCCGATGTGGCTCACTGAGTTCGGCTGGACCACCGCCAACCAGCACATCGACTTCCCCTTCGGCGACCTCATCAGCGAGGAACTCCAGGCCCGCTACACCGTCGAGGCCTACCGCATGGTCGAGCGCGAATACCCCTACATCCAGAACATGTTCTTGTTCAATCTCAACTTCCGCACCCTCGGCCGCCCCGACACCTCCGAGCATGGCTTCGGCGTGCTCGCCCCGGACTTCTCCCCCCGCCCCGCCTTCACCTCCATCCAGTTCCTGGACAAGTCCACCGTCAGCCCCGGCCGCCGGTAGCCGGGCTCGCGCCTACTCCGGCTCGTCGCCGTCCAGCAGGTCCTCCGAGATCATCAGCTT
>CAYYTN010000332.1:0-1677 GCA_964474495.1 uncultured Chloroflexota bacterium | reverse complement strand
CCACCCCTTCCACCGCCCGTTCCACGTCCTCAAACTTGCGGCCCGCGTTCGTCAGGTGGCTGCCCAGCACCCCCAACTCGCGCTGCAACTCCGTCACATCCGTCGCCAGGCCCGAAATCCGCGCCGCGATCTCCCGCGCGTGGCTCTCGATCGCCATCCCGCGCAGCGCCATCGCCACCGTCTGCAGGTAGGCATACAGCGTGTTCGGCGACGCCGGCAGCACGTTGCGCTGGCGGGCGTACTCCGGCACCGCCGCGTCCGCCTCCTCGCCCCTTTCCCGCAGGATCAGTTGCTGGAACACGTTTTCGGCCGGTATGTACATCAGCGCGAAATCCACCGTGTCCTCATCCGGCTTCACGTAACCGGCCACCGCGTTCACGTGATTCCGCACCGCCCGCAGGAAGCCCCGGCGGGCCCGCAGCCGGTCCTCGTCGCTGCTCGCCTCCACCAGCGTGCCGAACTCCGCCATCGGGAACTTCGAGTCGATCGGTACCAGCTTGTCTCCGACCCGCACGATCGCGTCCACCCGGCTGCCGTCGTTGAAAGAGTGCTGCAGCTTGTACTGCCCGGCCGGCAGCAGGTCCCGCAGGATGTTCTCCAGCAGCAACTCGCCGATCCCGCCGCGCGGCCCCGGCAGGCGAAAGGCATCGCGCAGCTCGCCCAGCCGCTGCGTCTCCAGCAGCAGGCCCTCGTTCGATTTGCGCAACTCGCCCAGGTTCTGCGACACCTGCATCAGCGTCGACTGACTCGCTCCCGACACCGTCGTAACGCTGTCGCGGATCGCGTCCATGGCCCGGACCACCCGTTCGTCCGACTCACCCAGCCGCGTATCCAGGCCACCCAGACGCGCGTTCAGGCCGCGCAAGCCGTTCACCACCAGCCCGGCCGCCAGCAGCGCCGCGACCAGGGCGACAACGGCCACAACAACCGCGATGCCGGTCTCCATCGTTCCCTCCTTGCCGCGGCCTGCTCCCGGCCCATCTTGCCCTCCCGGACCCGACCGCGCCACTCCCCGAAGGCGTCTCGGTTGGTTTCCGAAAGGGTGCATCAAACTGTTACCCGCCCGGGGAGCAGGGGTAGGGGGCCGGATATCAATTGGCACGGCCACCCCGCCGGCGACGAGGCCCTGCGTTTCGTCGCCCGCTCCATCACCGACCGCATCCGCCCGGTCGACACCGTCGCCCGCTACGGCGGCGACGAATTCGTCGTCATGGCCCCCGAGACCGATGCTCCCGAGGCCCTGGCCATGGCCGAGTGCATCCGCGACACGGTGGCCGCCGGGCCGGTGCGGCTGCCGTTCGGCGAGTATTCCGGGCTGTCGATCAGCATCGGCATCGCCACCTACCCGGCCGACGCCGCCGAGGATCTCGTTCGCGTCGCCGAAGCCGCCCTCTACCGGGCCAAATCTTCCGGGCGCGACCAGTTGCACTACGCCGATCGCCCGCCGCCACCGACCCCGCCTGACCCGCCTGCCCCGGCGCGGGCTCCCCCGGCCCCTCCTAGACCGCCACCCCCTCGTGGCGCGAACAAATCCGCTCCACCAGGTCCCAGTCCAGGTCATAGCCCAGCCCCGGGCCTTCGGGCACCTTCATCCGGCTGTTCACGATCGGCTCCACCCCCACGTACATGTCCTGCCAGGCCGGATCGCGGTCCGCGTTCGGGAATGACTCCAATATC
>CAYYTN010000331.1:0-3009 GCA_964474495.1 uncultured Chloroflexota bacterium | reverse complement strand
CACCTTGGTCGGCACCGGCGGCGGGGTGATGTCCGATGCCGGTATCTCGATCGTGATGATTTCCAGTTCCGGCGTCGGTGGCGGAGGTAGCACCGGCGGCGGGGTTCGACTCACCACCACCGTCGGCGTCGCCACCAGCGCGTCCGGCACCGAGGTCGCCCGTCGCAGGTAGAAATCCAGAACCACGATCCCGATCATCGTCAACAGCAGCATCACCACCACCGTCCCCAGCAGGACGCCCCGGGCAATGCTCATCGGTCCAGTGCCCCAATCCCTTCAAACGCGCCCGGCGCCGTGCCCGGCCAGCGGGCTACCACGCGACGCCGCCTTCGGCGGAGCCAATCAAATCGTAACGGGGGTGACCGAGGGGGATCGAACCCCCGACCTCTTGGGCCACAACCAAGCGCTCTAACCAACTGAGCTACGGCCACCATCATGAAAACGGGGCTCCCGTGGCGGGAAACCCCAGCGCCGAATTGTATCAGGCATCCACCCTCTCGGGAGCGTCCCCCGCCGCGCTTGGTGAAACCCCTTGCCGCCAGTACAATCGCTAAAACGGCCCGTCGGCGAGGACATGCAACCGCCACTCCGTCCCTCTATAGCCAATTCCGCATACCGCCGCACCAAAATCCGGCGGCTCAGCTCCTGGCTTCCGGTCGGCCTGTGGATGGCGTTCATCTTCTACTGGTCGTCCCAGTCGGCGCTCCCCGGGTTCAGCCAATCCTTCCTCGACCTGTTGCTCAAGAAGGGCGCCCATATCGCCGTCTTCGCGGTGTTGGCGCTGCTGGCCTACCGGGCCGCCCGCCATGATCTCGCCGTCCCCACCGCCCTGCTCACCGCCGGCCTCGTCGCCATCGGCTACGGCGCCCTCGACGAGTTCCACCAGCTCTTCGTCGCCGGCCGCAACGCCTCGCTGCTCGACGTATTGATCGACGCCGTCGGCGCGCTGCTGGCGCTCAACATTCTGCATCGAACCCGCCGCAATCTCTTCGCGCCTATTCCGGCGCCCCCACCCCGCGGCCAACGGAAAGGCAGGTGAATCCGATGACCTCGGATAAGTTCACGGAGCCCGGTCTCACTTTTGACGACGTCCTGCTGGTCCCCGGCAAATCCGACCTGCTGCCCGCCGACGCCGATCTCGGCACCCGCCTGACCCCGCGCATCAGTCTCAATGTGCCCTTTCTCAGTTCGCCCATGGACACCGTCACCGAGGCCCCGATGGCCATCGCCATGGCCCGTGAAGGCGCCCTGGGCATCATCCACCGCAACCTGTCCATCCACGACCAGGCCACCGAAGTCGACAAGGTCAAGCGCTCCCAGTCCGGCATGATCACCGACCCGATCACCCTGCACCCCGGCGCGCTGCTCGAAGACGCCCACGCCCTCATGGAGCGGTACCACATCTCCGGCGTCCCGGTCACCGAGCCCGGCGGTCGCCTGGTCGGAATCCTCACCAACCGCGACATCCGATTCTGCAACGACGAAGCCACTCCGATCACCGAGTTGATGACCCAGGAAGAGCTCATCACCGTCCCCGAGGGCACCACCCTGACCGACGCCGAGCAGATCCTGCACCGCCACCGCGTCGAGAAGCTCCTGGTGGTCGACGACGACTACCAGCTCAAAGGGCTCATCACCGTCAAAGACCTGACCAAGCGCGAGCAGTTCCCCGGCGCGTCCTTCGACCGCCACGGGCGCCTGCTGGTCGGGGCCGCCGTCGGCGTTGGCGAGGAAGCCCAGCAGCGCGCCCGCGAGCTGGTCGAAGCCGGCGTCGACGTGCTCATCTGCGACACCGCCCACGGCCACAGCCAACGCGTCATCGAGATGACCGCCTGGATCAAGGACCACCTGGACATCGACGTGATCTCCGGCAACGTCGCCACCGCCGGTGGCGCTTCCGACCTCATCGCCGCCGGCGCCGACGCCGTCCGCGTCGGGGTCGGCCCGGCCACCATTTGCACCACCCGCGTGGTCGCCGGCGTCGGCGTACCGCAGATCACCGCCGTCTCCGAATGCGCCAGCGTCTGCGGCGAGCACGGCGCCGGGCTCATCGCCGACGGCGGCATTCGCTACTCCGGGGACGTCGGCAAAGCCATCGCCGCCGGGGCCGACGCCGTCATGATCGGCAGCCTCTTCGCCGGCACCGACGAAAGCCCCGGCGAGATCATCCTGGCCCAGGGCGAGCGCTTCAAGGACTACCGCGGCATGGGCTCCATCGGGGCCATGCGCGCCCGCGGCTACAGTCGTGACCGCTACGCCCAGGAGCTGGTGGAAGACACCTCCAAGCTGGTCGCCGAAGGCATCGAAGGGCGCATCCCGTATCGCGGCGCGCTGGCCCACACCATGGCGCAGCTCACCGGCGGCCTGCGCCAGTCGATGGGCTACTGCGGCACCGCCGACATCGCCGCGCTGAAGTCGAAGGCCCAGTTCGTCATCATGACCCAGGCCGGCCTGAACGAATCCCACCCGCACGACATCGTCATCACCAAAGAAGCCCCCAACTACCAGGTCCGCCGCTAGCTACCGTCCCCGACGGCTTTCTTCTTCAGTTCCAGCCGGGCTTCTTTCGCGCTGGGTGGTCTTCCGGCTCTCCGCTCGTAGCCGTCCCGGACAGCCTTCCTCTTTGGTTCCAGCGGGGCTTCTTCCACGCGGCGTAGTCTTCCGGCTCTCGGACCGGGCCGTCCCCGGACGGCTTTCCTCTTCACCTCAGGCCGGCAGGGCCAACTCAATTCCCGCCCTCAGACCAACTCCCCGGCCCGCACGATCGCCGCACCCTTCTCCCCGATCATGATCGACGGCGCCTGGGTATTGCCGCTGATCAGCCTCGGCATGATCGACGCATCGATCACCCGCAGCCCGTCGAGCCCGCGCACCCGCAGTTGCGTATCGACCACCGCCTCCTCGCCCACACCCATCGCGCAGGAGCCCACCGGGTGGTAGTCGGTCCGCGACCACTTCCGGATGTAGCCCTTGATGTCCTCGTCGGTCTGCACGTCGGCGCCCGGCAGG
>CAYYTN010000330.1:1611-3023 GCA_964474495.1 uncultured Chloroflexota bacterium | reverse complement strand
AGTCCGTAGTAGGCCCGACGCAGCTCATGCTGCCTCTCCGGATCGTCCAGGTCCGCGCCACCGGTGCCGTGGAAATGATTCAGCATCCGGTCCATCGCGTAGGTGTGCGGTTCCATGTCCTCCGGATACTCCGGCAGCGCGATCTCCGCATCCGCGTACAGGTCCCACAACTCCGGCGTTACGTGAAACGGCTCGTGCGGATGGTGGTACGACACGCACAGGAAGAACGGCCGTTCGTCGCGTTCCGGCAGCGGGCGTTGCAGGCTGTCGGTGTAGTCCGAGCGCTTGTGGCGCAGGTACTCCAGCGCCTGCGCCTGCACCTCCTCGTCGTGATCCAGCCCCATGTTCCACTGGCGCCCCCCGGCGGTGACGTAGTCGATCGCGATCGCCGCGTCCTGGTGATGCCCGTGCTCCGGCAGCTCTTGTCCCGGCGTGCGTTGCGGCAGCCACTGGAAGTCCGACGGGAAGATATCGGTCGTCAGCCGCTGCTCGAAACCGTGCAACTGATCCGGCCCCACGAAGTGCATCTTTCCGCTCAGCACCGTCTCGTAGCCGGCCAGCGACAGGTAGTGCGCCACGGTCGGCGCGTCCGAAGCCAGTACCGAGGTGTTGTCGTAGCAGTCGTGGCGCGACGGCAGGTTCCCGGTCATGAGGCCCACCCGCGCCGGCGAGCAGATCGGGCAGGGCGTGTAGGCGTTGTCGAAGCGTACCCCGCGCGCCGCCAGCGCATCCAGGTTCGGCGTCTGAACCACGGGATGCCCGTAGGCGCCGGTCAACTGCGGCGCCAGCTGGTCGCACACGATCATCAGCACGTTCCGTGCCCTTGGCGGCTCAATCGATCCCGTCATCCCGTTTCCGTCCTCGCCGCGGCTTCTTCACGCCTGCGCTCCGCCTTCAAATCCCGGTCCGCCCGATACTATAGATCGTGCGCCGGCGGCCCCCTCGCGCCGGTTCCATCCGCACCACCAATCGGGAGGTTCCCGTGGCCAACACCATCCGCGCCGCCGTCATGACCGCCCCGGGCAACATGGAAGTCCAGGAGTTCCCCTGGCCGGTCCTCGAGCCCGGAGCGATGCTGCTCAAGATCGAATACTGCGGCATCTGCGGCACCGACAAGCACACCTTTCGCGGCGAGACTGTGCAGTACAAGGGCACCCCCGCCGAGAGCACCACCCCCTTCCCGATCATCCCCGGCCACGAGCTGGTCGGCACCGTCGCCGAGATCACCCCCGAAGCCCGCACCGACCTGGAATACGCCGGCCGGCCGCTCAAGGAAGGCGACCGGGTCGTCGTCTGCCCCGATGTCGCCTGCGGCCACTGCTACGCCTGCCGCAACTTCAACGGCTACCCCTGGTGCGAAAACCAGAAGGGCTACGGCAACCAGATGTCCTCCGAGACCGCCCCACACCTCC
>CAYYTN010000330.1:274-1601 GCA_964474495.1 uncultured Chloroflexota bacterium | reverse complement strand
GGCGCCTGGTCCGAGTACATGTACGTCCTGCCGCGAGCGTTCACCTACCTGGTGCCCGACGGCCTGCCGCCGAAGGTCGCCCAGTTCGCCGAGTTGCTGGCCTGCGCCTTCTCGCTGGACCACGCCCAGACCGGCTCGCTGATGGACGGCTACCAGTTCGGCCGCAGCCTGTTGATCCAGGGCGTCGGCCCGCTGGGGCTGGCCCATCTCATCAAGGCCCGCATGATGGGCGCCGACCGGATCATCGTCACCGACACCTTCGCCGAGCGCCTCGACGTCGCCCGCAAGTTCGGCGCCGACGAGACCATCGACGTCGCCGAAACGACCATCGAAGAGCGCCGCGCCCTGGTCATGCAGTACACCAACGGACGCGGCGCCGACACCGCCGTCGAGTGCGCCGGGCGACCCGAGGCCTTCGCCGAAGGCATCTCGCTGGTCCGGCGCGGCGGGACCTACATCGAATCGGGAATGTACGTCGATATGGGCGCGGTGCCGATCAACCCGCACCTGATCTGCGCCGGCAGCCTGCGTATCCTCGGCCTGGCCAACCACCCGGTCACGGCCTACATCCCGGGCATGGACATGATGCTGCGGCACCTGGACGACATGCCGCTGCGGGACATCGTCAGCCACGAATACGGCCTCGCCGACGCCGCCGAAGCCATCCAGGTCTCTCAGCAGCCCGAGAGCACCAAGGTCGTAATCGCCCCCTGGGCCTGATTCGCTTCTCCGCGAGACGGCTCGTCAACGAGACGCTACCGCTCAGACAACCCGCCCCGGCGGCGTGTTCGCCCGCGGCCGGCCCCGGGTCAGCACCTGCGCCTCATCCGAGGTTAGCGGCGGCAGCGTCGAAGCGTCCTCCCCATCGCGAAACGCCCGGTACATCCAGCCGCCGGGATCGTGACGATCCAGCACCGCCAGCAGGTCGCGGTGCAGCCGTTCGGCCACATCCTCGTTGCCGGCGATGACGTTTTGCAGCGAGCCGTCCGGCGCCGCCAGGTCATAGAGTTCGCGCCACGCCGGGTCCGGGAAGTCGATCAACTGCCAGCGCAGCGTACTAACCGTCACCGCCCACCGGTTGTTCGACGCCGCGGGATCCTCGTCGATCCCCCACTGCTCGATCCCCCATTGCCCGGGAAGGTCCGCCGAGATCGCCGCCGGCCGGATCGACCGCTTGCGCCCGTCGATCAGCGGCAGCCACGAGTGCCCCTGCATCTCCATTTCTGCCGCCGCCGCGATCCCGGCCATCTCCAGGATGCTCGGCGCGATGTCTGCCGGTTGCACCAGCCCACCCACCCGCGTCCCCGAGCGCAGCCCGTCCGGGTGC
>CAYYTN010000330.1:0-242 GCA_964474495.1 uncultured Chloroflexota bacterium | reverse complement strand
GAAGAACTGGTGCGCGCACTCGTCCCAGAGTTCTAGCCAGTTGCCCCATTTCGACATGCGGCCGTGCTCGCCGAACATGTGCCCGTGGTCGGACATCAAGATCACAATCGTGTCGTGCCGCCGCCCCACCCGGTCGATCGTGTCCAGCACGCGGCCGATCCACCGATCACACATCGTTATCTCGCCCATGTACCGGGCGCGCATCCGTTCGGCTTCTCCCGGCGTGTAGAACGAGGCGTCGG
>CAYYTN010000329.1:0-3032 GCA_964474495.1 uncultured Chloroflexota bacterium | reverse complement strand
CGGCGTGTCCATCGACGGCCGCCGCGTGGAGCCCACCGAGCGCACCATCGACAAGAATCTCTTTGCCGCGACCGAAGCCGTGCTGCTCGCGGCCGGCCCGCGTCGCCGGGCGCTTCTACGGGTAGTAGACTAGTTCCCCGCGATTCGGGTAGGGACATCGCGACCGGTGAGATCGATCACCGACGGTGCGCTGTTCTTTACTAAAATGATTGGTATACTTAAGAAACCGACCGGGCACCATGCCCGGCCGCCGCACCCAGGAACGAGCATCTCCGATGGGATCCCTCCGCGAAGTTTTTGTCTTCCCGCACCCGGTCAACGAGTACGCCGCGCGGACCGTCGCCGCCATGGTGGCGAGCCTGTCCATAGTCGCCATCGCGTTTGATCTCGGCTGGATGCTGCCGGTGCTCGTCTACGGTTTCGCCGCCCGCGTCCTCACCGGGCCCACCCTCAGCCCGCTGGGCCAGCTCGCCACCCGCGTGCTCGTGCCTTCGCTCAACCTGCCCCACAAAGATGCCGCCGGCCCACCGAAGCGGTTCGCCCAGACCGTCGGCCTCATCTTCACCGCTACCGCAACCGTCCTCTACTTCGGCGCCGGCTCGGCCCTCGCCGCCTACAGCGTCATGGGCGTGCTGGTCGTCTTCGCCCTGCTGGAAGCGGTCATCGGCTTCTGCGCCGGGTGCTTCGTCTTCGCCCAACTGATGCGCATCGGCCTGGTGCCCCAGGAAACCTGCGAGAAGTGCAACAACCTCTCCTTCGGCGGCGCCTAGGCCCCACTCCGTCCTGAACGTCCTCCGGCCCTGGCCGGAAGTTCAGATACATATCCCGGACGCTCGCACGGCATATCCTGATTCTCGGCAGCGGTCCCGCTAGACTGATCTCTTCGCCCGACCCGCCAATACCATCGTGATAGGTTCACCCGACACTGACCGACGCGATCGCCAGGCCGCCCGCGCCCTGGCGGTTGCCCTGGCCGTGAACCTGGTCATCGCCACCGCCAAGATCGCCACCGGGCTCGTCTCCGGCTCCGTCAGCATCCTCGCCGACGGTTTCGACTCGTTGCTCGATTCGCTCTCCGGCATCATCGGCATCGTCGCGCTCTACTTCACCGCCCGCCCGGCCGATTGGAATCATCCCTACGGCCACCGCAAGATCGAGACCCTCGGCACCCTCAGCATCGCCCTGCTCATGTTCATCACCGCGGCCCTCATCGTGCGCAACGGCGTCGGCGCCCTGGTCGACGGCACCGGACCGAAGATCACGTGGATCAGTTTCGCCGTCATGGGCATTGCCCTGCTGTCCAAGGGCGGACTCGTTCTCTGGCAGCGCGTCCAGGCCCGCGAAGCCGACAGCGATCTCCTCTACACCGACCTCATGCAGACCCGCAACGACGTACTCGTCGCCGGCGGCGTCATCCTCGGCCTCATCGCCACCAACGCCGGCATCATCTGGGTCGACGCCGTCCTCGGTTTCATGGTCGCCGCCGTCGTCGTCATCGGCGGTATCCGCGTCATCCGCTCCGCCTCCTGGGTGCTGCTCGATTCCACCTCCCTCGACCCCAAGCTCATCGAATACATCGCCAAGTCGATCCCCGGCGTCCGCGACTGCCACGCCGTCCGCACCCGCGGCCGACCCAGCGAGCTCTTCATGGATCTCCACGTCATGGTCGATCCCGAAATGACCGTCAGCGAAGGCCACCGCATTTCCCATGAAGTCGCCGACTTGATGCGCTCCGAAATGCCTTCCGTCAAGGACATCGTCGTCCACCTGGAGCCGCACTCCACCGCCATCGACAAGGCCGCCGACCCGCGCCGCGCCAGCCACGTCTAATCCGGCTCTGACCCGCGGGTCCGCCTCACCGCCCCCGTCGCTATGATCGGCGGGCGCCCAACTCCCGCCCCACTCCGCGCGATGGGACCCGCGACACCCGCATGACAATCGACCCGCTCTACATCAACGGCCTCATCGGCTCGCTGACCCTTCTGCTGCTGGCCTCGCTGACGACCCTCCCGCTGGCCGCCCGCCTGACGCGATTCCGCGGCCTCGGCCGCGCCCTGGCTCTCACCCCGGCCCTGGGCATCCTTCTGCTCACCGCCCGCCAACGCCGCCTGGATCGCCGCCCTACTCACCGTCGCCCTCGGGGTCGTGCTCTGGTCGCGGCGGATCGAGCAAATCTCCGCGCTGCCCCGCAACCGGGTCCAGCTCGCCACCGGCGTCGTGCTCGCCACCGCCCTGCTAGTCAGCTTCGTCGCCAACCGCCTCGCCACCCCCTTTCCCGACGAGACGCTCCATCTGGGCCTCTCCGCCACCATCGCCGCCGGCAACTACCCGGTCGTCCTCCCCTGGGCGCCCGACGCCGCCGCCCATCACTACGCCGTCGACCTGCACGTCGCCCTGCTCGCCGCCGTCACCGGCCTGCCCGTCGGCGTCGCCGCCGGGTTCCAGCACGCCTGGATGGCGCTGGCGTCGCTGCTGGTCGTCTTTGCCCTGGTCCGCCACGCCACCGAATCCGCTACCGCCGCCATCATCGCCGCCGGTCTCGCCGCCTACGCTCCCGGGGTGCTGGCGGTCGGCTGGCCGTCCCTGGGCCCGGACGGCGCCGCCATTCCCGCCGGCTTCGCGGCTCTTGTCGACTGGTTCGCCGAAGATGGTTTCCGCCGGCCCGACCTGCTGGCCGGACCGGCCGACTTCGCTAATCCGCAGCGTCTCCTGGGACTGGCCCTCGCCGCCCTGCTCCTGCAGGGGTGGATCGTCCGCCTGCACTCCAGCCGCGCCGGCGCGCTGGTCCTTGGAATCGTAACCGGCCTCCTGGCCCTGGTTGAGATCGGCCTCTTCTTCCCCGCGCTCTTGACGCTGGCCGTGTTGCTGGCCGTCGAAGTCGGCCGCTCCCGGCGCGAGCGCCTCACCATCGCCGCCCGCGCCGCCATCGCGCTCCTCTCCGCCGCGCTCGTCGCCGCCCTGCTCGGCGGCGCCCCCGGCGACATCATCAGCCTGGAGCCCCATCTCCACGCCTCGCTGCTCGACCCGCGCGT
>CAYYTN010000328.1:0-3053 GCA_964474495.1 uncultured Chloroflexota bacterium | reverse complement strand
CGCCGGCGGCCACGCACCCGGCGAAGATATCTTCAAGCTCATCGAGGTCATCAACCCGCAACTGCTCATTCCCATCCACACCCTGTACCCCGATCTCATGGCCGCCACCGCCGCCGAACTCAACATCCCCGCCCATCCGCCCGAATTCGGGGTACCCGTCCCCATCGGCTAGACCGCCGTTTCCACAACAGCCGCGCCCGAACCCGGTATCATCTCGGGTCGGCCACCAAGAATCCCCCGCGCCGTTCAAACTCCAGGGACCTCCATTGCCAAAGAACGTCATCGACGCTACCCGCTGGCTCCTCCCCGACGGCAGCGAGCACGGCCTGCGCACCCGGATCTTTGAATCCGGCGACTCCCGCGGCACCCCCACCCGGATCAGCCGCATCGAATTTCCCGGCACCCTCGGCACGCATATTCTCTCGCCGCAGCACACCGACCTCGACGGCGACACCCTCGCCGAGTTCGACCCGCGCACCTTCTTCGGCGAAGCCACCGTCATGCGCTTTCGGGTCACCGCCGACAACTCCGTCATCGGCCCGGCCGAGATCCAGGCCGGCGGCGGCGGCATCATGCAGAGCGGCGACATCGTCATTCTCAACAACCGCGCCGGGGCCGAGTTCATTCCCACGGTCACGCCGCAGGCGGCCAAGTGGCTCATCGACGTTGGGGTCAAGCTGGTGGCGTTCGACGAGCACATCAACATCGGCGAAGGCGAGCCGTCGCCCACGGTGAAGGCGTTTCTGGACGCCGGCGTGCCGATCATTCGGAACCTGGTGAATCTGGATCAGGTCAAAAGCGAGCGCGTCGCGCTGATGGCCCTGCCGCTCGCCGTCCACGGCCTCATCTCCTCCCCCTGCCGGGTGATCCTCCTCGACTAGCCCCTGGATTTCCCCCACCAAGTCCAACTCAACCAGAGGCTTAGGCTCTTCTCGCGTCAGTAGCGGTACATCTGCCGCGAGCCCGCTCCCAGTTCTGACTACAATGTCCAATGGCCTCCAAAGGACCCACGCCCTACTCCCGCGCCCAACGCAAAAGCCAGTCGGAGTGGAAACAAAGCTGGCCTGATCTGACCGCTGAAGCCCGCCCCGACGGCTACTTCGACAGGATCCCTTGCTCATTCATCCTGCCGGCCGATCACGCCGAACAAAGCCTGTGGGCGCCAATCCGCGTCGACGCGGTTGACTATTTTCGGGCCGAGAAGATTGTCTGGCACCAGGGTGGCGATCCGATCTACGGCCCGGCGCCAGCCGATGGCCCCTCTCCGCATCTGCTTGATTCGCAAGTCTGCGCGGTCAATTTCTGGTGGGGACTGGGCCTCTCGCCGGATGCTCTGACGGCGGCGCTGAGGCTCGTTTTCGACGATCTCGATCGCGTCGTAGCTCCGATCGACGGCGGACCCCTGGTCGAGGTTGAGTGGGTTGGACTCGAAAGCTATCTCGGCGAGAAGGGCTGGCCAGGCCGGGGGCAGTATGCCACCGCCGCCGATCTCCTCCTGGCCTACGAAGATTCCTCGGGTCGCCGGCACGGCGTCCTGGTGGAATCCAAGTACACCGAGAGCTACTCGCCCGACGACTGGAAGGATCGTGGGACGTCGGGCGAGGCTCGCCTCGCGACCTACACACCGTTGTTCGAAGGGCTGGACTCCCCGATCCGGAAGGGCCTCGGCCTCGAACTGCGCTACCTCCTCATCGAGCCTTTCTACCAGCACCTCCGCCAGCAATTCCTCGCGTCCGAGATGGAGCGCGCCGGCGAACTCGACTTTGCCACCGTCACCTGCCTCCACGTCTCGCCGCGGGCGAACCGCTCCTTTCACACCGGCATGACCGCGCCAAAGATGAAGAAGTTCGGCAAGACCGTTGGCGCGGCCTGGCCGAGAATCCTGCGCCAGCCGGATCGCTACCGCAGCGTCGCCTACGAGGACCTCTTCGCCACCGTGGCCGCCATCGACGATCCCCAATTGGTCGGCTGGGAGCAGTACCAGCGGGCTCGCTACGGATGGGAATCGAAAAACGCTGCGAGATTCACCCTATTTCGTCGCGGTCTTTCGGAGGACTTCTTCACCTGGCTGCAAGCGGGTCCCGGGCATGAGCTGCTGCGGATCTTCAGACGACATGATCTCGATGTCCGCCTACGCGGCAACTACCTGAACGCCTATGACGCCCAGTGTTCGTTGGCGAAGCTGCAATGGAATAGCCAGAGTCACACCGCGAGCCTAGCCATACACAAAGCCTATCTGCAGCCTTCACAGGGTTCCCCACTAGGTCGCCAGCCGAATCTGAACACCGAGAAGAACCGCTACGCTCGCTTCTCCGCGACTCCCGACGTCGTAGCGGCGTACGCCGAGGCGCTCCCCGCGATCCGCGAGCTGGTTACCGCCCGCTACGTCAAGCCCGAGGGGAAGTGGGAAGAAGAGTGCTGCAATGCCAACCTGGAAGGCACTCCGCTCCTCGTAATCGATCGCCAAATCGTGTCCGGCAAACCCGCCGTTCGACTTGACGTCCTTGCCATCGGCGGCGCCGATTCGACACCATTCATGGTTGCCGTCGAACTCAAACGCGACCTCGACAACAACATCAAGCACGTCGCGGAACAAACCGCGAAGTACCTCCGCATGCTGGACCCGGACGGCACCGGGTTGCGCACAGATATCGCCCACTCCCACATGGACGTCTGCACCCAGCTCCGGGCGCTCGGGTTCCCCGCCCCCGACCCCGAACTCGTGCGACCCGGCATGCGAGTCGCCGGCCTCGTCGCCCTCGCGAACTACAACGAGAAATCGAATCTGCTAGCGATGGCCTTCGGCGCGGCCCGCCGCCTCGACCGGGAAATCCGCTTCTGCCGCATCAGCGATACCGATCTCGTGCTCCCGCCCGAAGCCGAGTGGCAGACGCCCTAGGTCTCCCCCCTTCACTCCAGCGGGATCACCAACTCCTGCCCCACCCGGATCAACGCCGCGTCGGTAATGTCGTTCGCCCAGAGCCGGCCGTCCGCGGCCGGCGTAATTCAGAAACGGAGCGCCGTCGCCGCGGGCAAGATCGGCAGCATCAACC
>CAYYTN010000327.1:396-3061 GCA_964474495.1 uncultured Chloroflexota bacterium | reverse complement strand
CGGAATGGGAGGCGGGGGGAGCTGGCGCTGCACCGATTTCGAGAAATGGTGTCGGAGCGGGCGCTGCCGATTGTGCCGCTGCAGGCGGAGTACAGCCTGGACGGGGCGAATCTGGCGTTCCAGATTTCGGCGGAGGAGAGGATTGACTACCGGGCGCTGGCGCGGGAGATGGCGGAGGAGTTCGGGACGCGGATTGAGTTGCGCCAGGTGGGGCCACGGGACCGAGCGAGGATCGTGGAAGGGCTGGGGCGCTGCGGACTGAGCCTGTGCTGCTCGACGTGGCTTGAGGAACCGGGGAATGTGTCGGTGCGGATGGCGAAGGGTCAGAATCTTCCGTTGAATCCGGCGAAGATTTCGGGGGCCTGCGGGCGGCTGTTGTGCTGCCTGCGATATGAGCACGACATGTATTTGCAGGGGCAGATTCCGGAACCGAAGGCGAAGGTGCCGGAGGATGAGCCGGTGGAATTTTTCGCGCCGCCGGCGCGGGCGGAAGCGGGTTTCCTGGCGGGGCTGCCGGCGGCACGGGCGGACGTTGGGGCTGAGGACGGGGCAAGCGGGGAGGATTCGGGGACGGGGACGCCGGAGAAGAAGTCGCGGAGATCGCGGCGGGGAAGGCGGCGGCGGAGTCGAAGGCGGAGGCGAGGGCGGAAGTAGGGATGG
This sequence comes from uncultured Chloroflexota bacterium, assembly GCA_964474495.1. Taxonomy (GTDB): domain Bacteria; phylum Chloroflexota; class UBA11872; order UBA11872; family VXNJ01; genus JASLPR01. The sequence continues at coordinate 2,401 of CAYYTN010000327.1, read as the reverse complement.
CCGGGAAGGGTCCATGCGGGGCGGCGGGGCGGAGAGTAGCGAAAGATGCGGGCGGTGGCCGGGTTTACTACACTTAGTGTTCCGGCGCGTTCTGGGGTTTGCCGGTAGCTTCTAAAATTGGAGATCCGGTAGATGCCTTATCACCTTGATCCGGCGGATGTTGAGGCCGTATTGGCGAAAGCCGAACGGGATCAGGTCAAGTTTGTAAACCTGCAGTTCACCGATATCGCAGGGCATGTGAAGACGGTCACGGAGCCGGTGGTGCAGCTGGCCGACAGCCTGAACTTTGGGACGTGGTTTGACGGGTCCTCGATCGAGGGCTTCGCGCGAATTCACGAGAGCGACATGTTCCTGGTGCCGGACCCGACAACCTATGCCCTGGTTCCATGGGAACACGCGAACGGGCAGGTGGCGAGGTTCATCTGTGATACGTATCTGCCGGACGGGTCGCCGATGGCGATTTCGCCACGGTGGGCGCTGAAGCGGGCGCTGGAGCACGCGCAGGAACTGGGCTTCGAGTTCTACACGGGTCCAGAGCTTGAGTTCTTCCTGCTCAATAAGGAGAACGGCCAGATCCACCCTTCACCGCACGATGAGGGCGGGTATTTCGACTACTCGACGGATGAGGGGACGGATGTGCGGAACGCGATGATCAACGCGCTGGAGCCGTTCGGGATCGTCGTGGAGACGAGTCACCACGAGGTGGCGCTGGGGCAGCATGAGATTGATTTTGAGTACGGGACGGCGTTGACGACGGCGGACAACGCGACGACGTTTAAGTACGCACTGAAGGCGGTTGCACAGCAGCACGGGCTGCACGCGACGTTCATGCCGAAACCCATTGAGGGTGAGAACGGATCGGGAATGCACACCCACCAGAGCCTGTTTACGGCGGACGGCGAGAACGCGTTCTACGACGCGAATGACCCGGTGGGGCTGTCGAAGCTAGCGCGGCAATTCCTGGCGGGGCAGCTGGCGCACGCGCGGGATTTCTGCTCGGTGATCGCGCCGCTGGTGAACTCGTACAAGCGGTTGGTGCCAGGATACGAGGCGCCGGTGTACATCGGCTGGGGAAGAACGAACCGATCGGCGCTGATCAGGATTCCCCGGATCAACCCGGAACGGCCGAAGGCTACTCGGGTCGAGTTGCGGTGCCCGGACCCGTCGTGCGACCCGTACCTGGCGTTCGCGGTGATGCTGGAGGCGGGGCTGGATGGGATAGAAAGGGACTTGCCGCTGCCGCCGGAGGCAGAGGAAAGTTTCTACGATATGAGCTCGGTTGATGAGTCGGATTCGATCCTGGGAGTGCTGCCGTACTCGCTGGGTGGAGCGATTGAGGCGACGGAGGAAAGCGACCTGGTGCGCAACGCGCTGGGTGAACCGCTTTTCAATGCGTTTATCGCGTCGCGCAAGCAGGAGTGGGCGAGCTACCTGACTTCGGTCTCGCAGTGGGAGATGGATCGGTACCTATCCGTTTACTAGACGGAATCGGGTACAGGTCGGAGGATTAGGGCCGGGAAACGGGAGGATCGACAGGAGCGACGCTGATGGATCGACGAGCGCCGGATCGGGCGGAAAGCCTGCCGCGCGTGCTGGCCGGTCTGCTCGTCCCGATAGTGGGGATTGCGTTGCTGATGTTCTACCTGTCGGACCGTCCGACGGAGGCGGTCGCGGCAGAGCGGACGCCGGTGGCACGCGCAGAATCCGGTGCGGAGCCCCCCGTGGCACCGGGGACGAGCACGGCCGTGGAGACCCCGGCAGCGGCGGTTCCGGAGACATCGGAACCGGCGGTGGATCCGGCGGCTACGGAGGCACCGACGGCCGAGCCGGAGCCATCTCCTCAGCCTACGGTGACCCCGGGAAACCTGGACCAGGGCCGGGTGAACGCGGATGATGGGCTGAATATTCGGAGTGGGCCGTCGACGAATTTTGGAGTGGTGCGGGTGGCGCCGTTTGGGGAGCTACTGGAGTTGACGGGGGAGACGACGCCGGAGGGGGCCCTGGT
>CAYYTN010000327.1:0-386 GCA_964474495.1 uncultured Chloroflexota bacterium | reverse complement strand
GGGCGGGGGGCAGGACCAATACCTGGATTTTGAGTAGCGGTGCGGGATTTGACGGGACCGGGTGTTTTGACACCCGGATGGGGCTCTGAGAGACTCGCCGGTCGGTCGTGGAGCGCTTTTTGAAGGCGATCGGCGGTGCCGAGGGTGGTAGCTAGGCGAGGGGGGGGAGAAACCGGCGCGAGCGAGTATCGAAAGCAAGGCAGCGAGCTTGAAACCTCTCTACTACGAGAACGCCTACATCAAGAATTTCGAAAGCCGGGCGGTTCGGGTTGAGGGCAATGCGGTGTACCTGGAGGAGACGGCGTTCTACCCGCGGGGCGGTGGGCAGCCTTCGGATCGGGGGACCATAGAGGGTGCGAGGGGGACGGGCTGGGTGGTGGAGCTCT
>CAYYTN010000326.1:0-3083 GCA_964474495.1 uncultured Chloroflexota bacterium | reverse complement strand
TCACTTCGCCCCTAACACCACCAACCAGGACAAGGTCGCGCAGATGGAAGCCGAAATCCGCGATGCCCTGGACGGCGCCGGTGGCTTCACGCAAATCGACATTCAACGCCACGATCCGTTCGCCGACACCGGCATGCTGAGCAACGGCGGCATGACGCCGCTGCAGGCGGAAATGCTGGAGGACGGCGTGGAGCCGCAGCCCGATCCGATTAGCCGCGAGATGCAGCGCCCCGACATGGCGCTTGACGCTGGTTATGACGAAGACGGCCCCGAGCCGCTCGGCGGGCCGCGCAGCGACGTCTACGAAGGCGAGCTACCGGTGTGCCAATGGGAGATCGATCCGCACGACCCCAACGCCAAGTCGGGATCCGCCAATCTGGAGATCGGCGACTGGGACTTCCGCGTGTGGTGGCAGATCCATCCGGCTCGGCTGGTGTACGGCTCCATCCAGGCGATGCACGACGATGAGGTCGACCATGACGGCGCAGCGCGCACCCATCCGGTCGGCCGTTCGGAAGCCGTCAACCTGGTTTACGACATCGACCGCAAGGCCGTCGTCGCGGTTTACGGCACGGTACAGGATTTCCGGCCATTCGTTGACGCGTTCTACCGCGGCTACGTCCTGCAGAATTAGCTCACACAAAACAGCACTCGTAAGGAAAGGTTTGATCAATGGCCAAGAACAACGGCAATGGCAGCGGATCGCGCTGGTTTCGCGTTCTCGACGAGCCCCGGAACTGGGAGAGCTTTTATCGCGGCCGCTGGGCATACGATAAGTCGGTGCGCACCAGCCACGGCGTCAATTGCTCGGGCTCTTGCTCCTGGGAGGTGTTCGTCAAAGACGGCCTGATCACCTGGGAATTGCAGAAGACCGATTGGCCGCAGATCAATTCCGACACGCCTAACTACGAGCCGCGCGGCTGCCAGCGCGGAATTTCATCGTCCTGGTATCCCTACAGCCCGGTGCGCCCGAAATACCCCTATGTGCGCGGCGTGCTGCTCGATTATTACCGCGCCGAACGCGAGGCCGGTAAAAACCCGGTCGATGCCTGGGCCGCCATCGTCGAAAACCCGGAGCGCTCGAAGACCTACCGGCAGGCCCGCGGCAAGGCCGGCTGGAAGCGCACGACATGGGACGAATCGACTGAGATCATCGCCGCGGCGAAGATCTACACGATAAAGAAATACGGCCCCGACCATCTGGCGTCTTTCTCGCCGATCCCGGCGATGAGCATGGTCAGTTTCCTGTCGGGCCACCGCCTGTCCAACATTCTGGGCAGCACCATGCTCAGCTTCTACGAGTGGTATCACGACCTGCCGCACATCATGCCGATGATGTGGGGCGATCAGACCGACGTGCACGAAGCCGCCGACTGGTACCAGAGCGCCTACTGGATCGTCATGGGCTCGAACCTGCCGATGACCCGCACGCCCGACGCCCATTTCGCCTCGGAGCACAAATATAACGGCGGCAAGATCGTCAACCTGTCGCCCGATTACGCCGATATCACCAAATTCGCCGACCTGTGGGTGCCGGCGCGGGCGGGCACGGACCACGCGTTCCTGTTGGCGTGCATCCACGTGATCCTCAAAGAGTTCCACGTCGATAGCAAAACGAATTACTTCATCGACTACACCAAGCAGTACACCAACCTGCCGTTCCTCGTGGTGCGCGACGAGCATGACGACGGCGACTATCTGTCGGGCCGCTTCCTGCGCGCCAGCGACATCGCGGAATATGCCGACGAAGAAAACGCCGAGTGGAAGATGCCAATGTTCGACGCCTCCGGTGACCTGCGTCTGCCGGGCGGTTCGGTCGGCTTCCGCTGGGAGAAGGAAAAGCAGGGCCGGTGGAACCTCAAGAACGAAGACGTCACCACCGGTCAGGCGTTCGATCCGCTGCTGACGTGCATCGACAGCGATCACGAAGCGGTGCAGGTCAAGTTCGCCGACTTCACCGATACCTTCGACACCGAGCTGGGCACCACCCCAGGCAAGGGCCGGCTGGCGGTTGACGCCTCGCGCGGCGTGCCCAGCCGAACCGTGACAACGGTCGACGGTAAAACGGTGCGGGTCACTACGGCCTACGATCTGATGCTGGCGCAGTTCGGCATCGACCGCGGCCTGGGTGGCGACTACCCGGCCGATTACGACGATGCCGACAAGCCCTATACGCCGGCCTGGCAGGAACAGGAAACCGGAGTCGACCGCGAACTGGTTCTACGGGTCGCCCGCGAATGGGCCGACACGGCCAACAAAACCAAGGGCAAGTGCCTGTTCATCACCGGTTCGGGCATCCTGCACTGGTACCATGGTGGCCCGCTGATGTACCGCGCCCAAGCCGTGATGGGAATCCTCACCGGTTGCCAGGGCGTCAACGGCGGTGGCTTTGCCCACTATGTGGGGACGGAAAAAATCCGCCCCTTCGCCGCCATCGGCACGTTGGGCGGCGCGGCGGATTGGAGTGCGCCGCCGCGGCACATGAACTCGACGTCGTACTTCTATTTCCACACCGACCAGTACCGATACGACGGCATGACCCTGGATCCCCTGTGGGCGCCGTGGGCGGAGAAATTCCCGGCCAAGGGACAGCACGCCGCCACCATGAACAGTCTGGCGGTGCGCAATGGCTGGTTGCCGTTTTTCCCGCAGCTCGACAAGAAGAACCCGCTCGAGGTCATCAAGGAGGCCCGTGCGGACGGCTGCACAACCGACCAGGAGGTCGCCGAATGGGTGGCCAAGAAGTTCAAGGACGGTGATCTCAAATTCGCGCTCAACGATGTGGATGCGCCGGAGAACCATCCGAAGGTCATGTGGATATGGCGCGGCAATCTGCTCGGCACGTCCATGCGGGGCCACGAATACGCCCTGAAGCATATGCTGGGCACGCACAATAATGTGCTGGGCGAAGACCGGTCTGAAGAACTGATCGACGAATTCGAATGGCACGAAGGCGCGCCGCTCGGCAAACTCGACCTAGTCTACAACGCCAATCTGAGGATGGACTCGTCGGCCAATTACTCCGACATCGTCCTGCCGACGGCGCACTGGTACGAGAAATACGATCTTACCTGTACCGATCT
>CAYYTN010000325.1:0-3086 GCA_964474495.1 uncultured Chloroflexota bacterium | reverse complement strand
ATATGGGGCCGCCTCGCCCCCGCCCGCACTTCACCACACCAACCGGCTCAATTTCAAACCCGGGGGGCAGTCGTTCGATCCAGACGGTGCCCCTCGATTCGAGCGACGTCGGGATGGGGACCAACTGTGCGGACTAGGAGTCCGAGGTTCCCAGGTTGATCATTTCCATGGGCCCCCAGTTGACCAATCCCCAGTCACTCGGCCGATTTGCTGTGGAGAATCTTCCGTCGGCCGGCTCCCGAAGCCACCGCATACGGGCAGGCTTGGGCTCGTCCTCAATGACCAGTGTGACATCAACTTCACAGATCGCGAGGGCTTTGAAGTTGAGTCGGTGAATTGAGAAACCACCAAGGCTGAAGTACTCGCACCCGTACCGAATCTAGCCGGCCGTTTTGGCATGGGTGTTGGCAGATACTATCGATGCCAGCAATTCCGCCATCGCTCCGAAGTTCTTGTTCGCCCAGGACTCCAGGTACTTATTGGCATTCCCGAACACCGCTTCGTTGGCAAAGCCGGGGTCTTCCTTCTCAAAGATGCGAGGCTCCCACTCGGCGAGAGCCTTCTTGGCCTTCCGGTTCTCATTGACTTGCAACAGAACCTCACCCAAGCTCGGTTCCGGCTCTGGCGGGATGGCTTGCTTCTCCAGACTCGTTGCCCAATCGGCGACCGCGAAAAGCCGGTTCCAAGCCTTGGCCGCCACGACGACGTTGTCGTAGTTCAGCAAAGTGCCGTGCACTATTCCATTTCGATAGAGTTCGTGGACTTCCTTGTCGGACGTCTTGCCGATGGTCTTGGTGAAGGTCCGATGAGCATTCTTCAGTCCCATGTGATGGCCCACGACGCTGTCCCAGGCGGTCATCTCATCCTCATGCCGTGTGTGCAGTCCGCGACGCTGCGAGTCGAGATCGTTGACGAAGCCGTCCATCACTGAGAGTAGTAGCTGTACGGTCGAGTAGTAGCGGCCCTCCTCGAAGTCGGCCCGGGCCTGCTCGATCGAGGGCATGCGTCCACGCATAGAGTCAAATCGATCTAGCGTTCTGATCCACGAACCCAGGCGCTCCTGATCCTCATAGACAGAGATCAGGCCACGCTCCGCGTCGTCCACGGGCAGATCAAGTAGGTCAGACATCCGGTCAAGGCTGAGTAGGTCGTGGAAAATCCAGTTGCGGGGGCCGAGCAGATCGTAGAAAGCATCGACAATCCCGCACATTCGCTCGATTCCCGCCTCAAGTTTGAGAAGCTCAGCCTGCTTGCCAGGGGCAAGTAGCGAAACAAGGGCCTTCATTCCGTCGAGCTGCTCCCGCATCTCGACGAACGACGGAAGGTCGCCTGCAGACTCGTACGGATCGTTCAGTGGCGGTGTCGCATTCATGCAGCCATCATACCGAACTATTGCCGAACGACGTGTTCGCATAGGAAGAGTCAGGAGCGCTACAACCTCGAATCAGCCCGCCGACAACCTCACCCGGTCGGGGCGAATTTGAGCACCTTGCCCTGGTAGTACGCCGTCACGTAGATATTCCCGGCCGCGTCCAGCGCGATTCCTCCGGGCATGATCTTGCGCCCCGCCGCGTCCCGCGCCACGAACGAAGACTGGAGCGTCCCGTCGGCGTTGAAGCGGTGCACCCGGGCGCTGGCGAAATCGGCCACGAACACATCGCCGCCGGCATCCACTTCCACGTCACCGCGCGCCAGCGAGTGGAACCCGCCCTCGGGCGTCGCCGTGCCGGTGATCGCCGTCAGCGCCACTCCGTCCACATCGAACGGCAGCACCCGGCGGTTGAAGGTGTCGAACACATAGACCGTCGCATCGACGCTCACCGCGACGCCGGTGGGCACCTGGAACCGCGCCGGGGCCGGGGCGTTCAGCCGCCGTTGCTCGTTGCCCACCGGATCGGTTATCAGCACCGCCGCGTGCGCCGGGCTGGCGATATACACAAAGCCCTCTTCGTCGGTGGCGATCCCGCCCGCCGAGATTGAATTGGTCCCGTTCACCACCGTCGCCGGCAGCGCCCAGTCGGTCAGCCAGATTCCGTTGTCACGGAAGCGCTGCACCCGGTTGCCGATGCTGTCCAGCGCGAAGACGTTTCCGTAGGCATCAACCGTCAGATCCTGCAGGGTGGTGAACTCGCCGATCCCGGTCCCGCGGCCGCCCCAGCGCGCCACCAGCCCGCCCTGGCCGTTGAACCGCTGAATCATCCCGGTCACCATGTCGCCCACGTAGACATCGCCGGCCGGGTCGGTGGCGATCCCGATCGGCCGCGTGAACTGCCCCGCTCCCGATCCCGGCGATCCCCACTCGCGCTCCAGCACGTACGGATCCGACGCCGCGCCCGCCGTCGGCGCCAGCAGCAGCGCGCCCAGCAACAATCCCAGCAGCGCCGAAACCAGCGGCGGCAGGATGCGTTTTCGGTTGATGGCTCTATTCCTCCATAAGCACGGCGCCGCGAAGGCCTCGGCGGGTCCTCCGGCCGGCAGCAGAAATTACCACACCCCACCCACCGCCCGACCCTCTACATCTGCTTGAACCGCGGCCCCTCCCCGCCCTCCGGCGGCGTCCAGCGCACGTTCTGGTACGGGCATTTCACCGCGCAGGTCCCGCAGTGCATGCAGTTCGACGCGCTCACAACGATTTCCTCGCTGCCCTTGCGGTACACCATCCCCGGGCAGAACCAGAGGCATGGGCTCGAGTACTCGTCGTTGCATTCCAGGCACAACCCGGGGTTCATAATCTGCACGTGCGGTGGTTCATCCTCGCGGTGCATCGCCCCGGAAAGGCTCACGAAGTCCGCCCGATCGGCCGCTCCTTCGACCGAGCGGCTCAGGTGCGCCTCGCGGCGCAGCCCCCGGTAGTCCTCTTCCATCGACGCCTTGAACGGCATCAGGCTCTGGAACAGCGACAGCGGCGCGCCCCACAGAAGACCATGTTGAAACGCCTGCCGGAAATTACGGGCGTGGAACAGTTCGTTCAGCACCCCGTCCTCCAGCGCCTCCTCGTAGCTCGCCAGCCCCTCGCGCGAGAAGTCGTTCGCCTTGATTGCGTCGAACACCGCCTCCCCGGCGCACATTCCCGAGCGAATCGCGTA
>CAYYTN010000324.1:0-3116 GCA_964474495.1 uncultured Chloroflexota bacterium | reverse complement strand
ACTGGATGCCGGCTCGCCGGTGGGCGACGTGGTGACCGAGGCCCCGGGGACCCGACGGATGCAGGCCGATTTCCACGGGCGGGCGGCCCACGCCGGGATCGAGCCGGAGGCCGGAGTGAGCGCGATTTCAATCATGTCGCGGGCGATCGCCAACATGCCGCTGGGCCGGATCGACGCCGGCACGGTGGCGAATATCGGGAAGGTCACCGGGGGACAGGCGTTGAACATCGTGGCCCCGCACGCGCGCCTGGAGGCCCAGGCACGCAGCCTAAGCGAGGAGCGGTTGGACGCTCAGGTGGCGGCGATGGTCGCGGCCATGAACGAGGCCACCGAGCACTACGGCGGGGGAGTGGACTACGCGGTGGAGCCGTTTGTGCGCGCCTACCGGCTGGGCGACGATGACCCGGCGCTGGTACGGGCCGAAGCGGCGATCCGGGCGGCGGGACTGGCGCCGAATCGCATCCCGACCGGCGGCGGCAGCGACGCCCACGAGTTCAACGCGAAGGGCATGCGGACGGTCTGCATGGGGGCGGGCTACCGCGACGCCCACGCCGTGACCGAGTTCATGCCGCACGTCGAGTTGCGGAGATTGGCCGAAGTGACGATCCAACTGGTGCTGGGAGCTTGAGCGCGATGACCGAGAAGCAGATCGCCGGCTACGGGGCGTGGGAATCGCCGATCACCGCCGAGTCGATCGCCCGCGGCGGCATCCGGCTGACCGATGTGGAGACCGACGGCGACGACGTCTACTGGCAGGAGATGCGGCCGGCGGACGGGGCGAGGTATGTGATCGTAAGTGACGGAGACGTGACTCCGAAGGAGTTCAGCGCGCGGACGCTGGTGCACGAGTACGGGGGCGGCTCATTCCGGGTGTTCGACGGCGACTGCTACTTCGCCAACCTCGCCGATCAACGGGTCTACCGGCAGATCGACGGCGGCGCGCCGGCGGCGCTGACGCCGGAAGCGCGGGTGCGCTTTGCCGATTTCGATCGCGACGCCGGCCGGGACCGGCTGGTGGCGGTGGCCGAGGATCACTCGGCCGAAGGGGCGGAGGCGAGCAACCGGATCGTGGCCATCGGGATCGATGGCGAAGCGGAACCGCGGACGCTGGTGGAGGGGGCCGATTTCTACTCGAACCCGCGGGTGAGCCCCGACGGGAAGCACATGGCCTGGCTGTGCTGGGATCACCCGAACATGCCCTGGGACGGGACCGAGTTGTGGGTGGCGGCGCTAACGGAGGACGGGGAGGTGGGCGAGAAGTGGCTCATCGCCGGCGGCGAGGCGGAATCGGTCTTTCAGCCGGAATGGTCGCCGTTCGGGCAGCTCTATTTCGTCTCCGACCGCACCGGGTGGTGGAACCTGTACCGCAAGGGAACCGACGCAATCGATGCGGTTCTGCCGAAGGAGGCCGAGTTCGGCCTGCCGCAGTGGGTCTTTCGGATGTCGACCTACGCGTTCCTGGCCTCGGGGCGGATCGTTTGCACGTTCTCCGAAGGCGGAACGGAGCGGCTGGCGGTGCTGGATCCGCAGACGAGTGAGTTGACGGAAATCGAGTCCGGTTACTCGGCGTTCGGGTCGATCCGCACGGCCGGGGAGCAGGTGGTGTTCCTGGGGGCATCGGCGACGCGCCGCTCGGCGGTGGTGCAAATGGACATCGCAACCGGGGAAGCGATGGAACTGAAGCGGTCGAGCGACACGGACGTGGACCCGGAATACGTGGCGGTGGCCGAGCCGGTGGTTTTCCCGACCGAGGGCGGCCGCCAGGCCTACGGCTACTACTACCCGCCAAAGAACCCGGCATTCGCCGCGCCGGATGGCGAGTTGCCGCCACTGGTGGTGCACAGCCACGGCGGGCCGACCGGGGCCACCGGCGACTCACTGAGCCTGGGCGTGCAGTACTGGACCAGCCGCGGGATCGCGGTGGTGGACGTGAACTACGGCGGCAGCACCGGCTACGGGCGCGAATACCGCGAACGCCTCCAGGGGACCTGGGGAATCGTGGACGTGGAGGACTGCGCCAACGCGGCGCGGTACCTGGTGGAGCGGGGGGTGGTGGACGGCGCGCGGCTGGCGATCAGCGGCGGCAGCGCCGGGGGCTGGACCACGCTCTGCGCGCTTACCTTCACCGATGTCTTCCAGGCCGGGGCGAGCCATTTTGGGGTCAGCGACGCCGGCGCCCTGGCCCGCGACACGCACAAGTTCGAGTCGCGCTATCTGGACGGTCTGATCGGGCCGTACCCGGAACGCGAGGACGTATACGACGAGCGCTCGCCGATTGAAAACGCGGATAGGTTGGCCTGCCCGGTGATCTTCCTGCAGGGGCTCGAGGACCGGATCGTGCCGCCGGATCAGTCGGCCCGCATGGCGCAGGCGATTCGCGAGAAGGGAATCCCGGTGGCCCTGCTGGAGTTCGAGGGCGAGCAACACGGGTTCCGCCGCGCCGAGAACGTGCAGCGGGCGCTGGAGGCGGAGTTGTACTTCTACGGGCGGGTGTTCGGGTTCGCGCCGGCCGACGAGATCGAGCCGGTGGAAATCGACAACCTGGCGCAATAGACAGGGATCTGAAAGTGGAGGCGAGCGATGGCGGCTGAAATGCGCGGAATCTACCCGGTGCTGGGTTCGCCGTTTGACGAGCAGGGAAGGCTGGAACACGCCGGGCTGCGCTCGCAAGTGGACTTCTGCCTGAAGTGCGGCGCGCACGGGCTGGTCTACCCGGTGCTCGGGGCGGAATTTCAGTTCCTGTCCGAAGAAGAACGGCAGGGCGGGCTGCGGACGGTGATCGGGGCGGCCGGAGGCCGGGTGCCGGTGGTAGCCGGGGTGGCCGCGCCAGCGACCACTCTGGCGGCGGCCTACGCGCAGGACGCGGCGGCAGCCGGCGCGCAGGCGGTGATCGCGCTGCCGCCCTACGTGAGCCCGGCGACCCCAGCGGAGCTCTTCGACTACTACCGGGCCATCGCCAGCGCCGGGCTGCCGGTATTCATCCAGAACGGGCAGAACGGAATGGCCGCCGGCTTCGTGGCCGAGCTGATCGATGAGATCGAGCTGATCCAGTACGTAAAAGAGGAGCAGCCGCCGAGCGCCCACAACCTGTCAATCGTGATGGAGACCCTGAAGGA
>CAYYTN010000323.1:0-3137 GCA_964474495.1 uncultured Chloroflexota bacterium | reverse complement strand
GCGGCCCGAACCCGAGCCCGAGTCCGAGCGACCCGGCCGCCGCGCCGCGCGCCTGCGCCCCAGCGCCGAGCTGCCGCCAGGCATCCCGCCCGGCCAGCTCTACCTGCTTTTTGAGCTGACCGAGTTCCACCAGGGCACCGACGGCGAGGGCCGCCCGGTGGCCGAGTTGGCCGTCCCCACCGAGGACTGGCCCGTCGTTGCGGGCCTGCGCGCCATCGCCGGCGTGAAGTCCGGCCCCGCCTCCGGCGACCGCGTCCTGGTGGTCGAGGTCAACGGCCACACCGCCACCCACACCTGCCCCCCGCCGGCCAACCCCGGGGTCGCCTGGTCGGCCGGCGTCGGTATCGAAGACATCGGCCCCTACGCGCGGATGAAGATCTACTTCCCCGGCGGCGACTTCAGCGAGGTCAAGGGCATCCTGTTCACCGACGACGCCGACTTCAAGCCCGGCTTCCGGGTTGGCAGCGAGGACCACCTCAACGCCATGTTCACCGACGTCACCGGCCACACCTCCATCACGCCCGACGAAGTCGGTGCCGGCGAAGACGTCCTCCTCACGGTCACCCACACCGTCGGCCGCCTGGGCCTGCCGGTCGGCGGCCAGGTCGACTTTCTGCTCGCCGACAACGGCTGGCAGGAACCCCAGATCCGCGAGCCCACCGGGCCCGGCTTCCTGACCATCCACAACACCGGCCGCGCCCGCACCGGCATCCAGACGATCATCCCCCCGGGCAACCCGGGCTTTCCCGACTACTGGCGCATCCGCGTCGAAGTCGCCGGCGTCGACATGAAATCCGGCGACGCCATCACCCTGGTCTACGGCGACCGCTCCCGCGGCGGCGCCGGCGCGCTGGCCCCGTCGGCGCCCTTTGTCTACGACAACACCCGCCTGCGCAAGCGCACCGACCTGCTTCCACCGCTCACCGTCGTCTCCGACCGCCACAACCTGGGCCGCTGGTCGCCGGTGGCCGCCGCCCGCGCCCACGACTTCATCGTCCACCCGGGCGAGACCCGCCGTTTCGTCGTCCTGGCCGCCGGCCATGCGATCCTCGGTGAGCCCCACGCCATCAACATCATCGCCACCGACGCCTACCTCAACCCGGCCAGGCCCAAGTTCAGGGGCTCCGTGCGGCTCGACTTTGAAGGCGCCCCCGGCACCGAGATCATCCGCGAGACCTTCCTCGACACCGACGAAGGCATCAAGACCATCATGTGGACCCCCGATGAGCCGGGCACCGTCCGCGTCATCGTCGACGATTCCACCGGACGCCACGGCGTCAGCAACCCGATCATCGTCCTCGAAGAGCCGCCCCCCGAAACCATCTACTTCGGCGATCTTGGGGTCCGTTCCGAACTCTCCGGCGGCCGCGGCTCGGTTGCCGACAACCTCGAGTTCGCCCGCGACATCGGCTACCTCGATTTCTGCTGCGTCGCCGACCGCTCCAACCTGCTCACCCCCACCTCCTGGTTGGCCAGCCAGCGCCAGACCGAGCGCTTCAACCGTGAGGGCGAGTTCGTCAGCTTCGTCGGCTACGAGTGGAGCGACTCCGCCGCACCCGAAGACCTGCGCAGCCCCGGCACCCGCACCGTCATCAGTTCCGGCGACAACCTGCCGCTGGTCACCCACTCCGACACCGGCAACTCCCTGCGCCAGCTCTGGACCCGGGTGGGCGACGCCAAAGACATCCTGGCCTTCGCCAATCACCCCATCGAAGACGCCTCCTGGGACCAGTACAACCCCGACTACGAAACCGCCATCGAGGTCTACTCCAGCTACGGCCCTTCCGAAAACCGCGCCCAACGCCCGGCCCACGAAGAGCAGGGCCGCGGCATCTCGGTCGAGGAGGTGCTCTCCACCGGGGCCCGCCTCTTCTTCCTGGGCAACAGCAGCGGCCACGAAGGCGTGCCCGGCATCAACCAGCTCGAATCGCTGGTCCGCAGCCTGCACGGCTGGCGGCCCTTCAGCGGCGGCCTCACCGGCGTGCTCGCCGAAGACCTCACCCGCGAGTCCATCCTGGAGGCCATCCGCGCCGGCCGCGTCTACGCCACCACTGGCAACCGCACCCTGCTCAGCTTCAGCCTCAATGACTCCCCCATGGGTTCCGAGTTGCGCCTGCGCGCCCCGGAGCGTCGCCACTTCACCGCCCGGGTCATCGCCGACGGCGAGTTGCGCCGCCTCGAGATCATCCGCAACGGTGAATCGGTGATTTCCCAGACCGCCGTCGGCGGCACCCATACCCTCACCTGGGAAGACCGTATCCGCACTCCCGGCGAGGATTCCTACTACCTGCGGGTCACCATGTGGGACACCGGCAGCGCCTGGTCCTCGCCCATCTGGGTCCGCCCGATCGGCGACAACCGCCTCAGCAAAGGCAAATCCGACTAGCCGTACCGGGCACCGCCTACTCCGCCGGGGCCGCCACGAACTCCAGCAACACATCACCGGTATCACCGATCAGTTCCAGCCGTCCCTCCCCCGTCCGGTACCGCCCAACCGCATTCAGCCCGGCCAGGTACGCTGCCTCCAGCGCCATCACCCCGGGCGGCTCCACGCAACCCTCCACCGTCATCTCCAGGACCTCGAAGCCAATCCCGCCGCCATCGGTGGCCGCATAAGGCCTCCCGTAGCCATTGCACCCGGCGTTGCCCCGGGCCTTCCCATCCGCGAATCCCAGGGTAATCGTAATTCCATCTGGCAAATCCGCGCCGTTCAGCTTCTCCAGCACCCAGTGAGTGCCTTCCAACTCCGCCGCCGCGTCCGAGCCCAGATTCTCATCGACCACCTTCGCGGCCGCCGTCACCGGCTCCGGTTGCGCCGCGCCACACGCCGCCGTCAACATAACCAGTAGCACCACCACGCCAGGAACCCGCCAGTTCAACTGATTTCGTCCCGGCCGCGCGGCCCCGCCGCCCTAGCCCCGATGCAGCGCGTTGCGCCCGTCGCTCTGCTCGTCCGGTCGCACCAGCCGCAGCCGGTGCGCCGACTCTTCCTTCTCCTCCGCCCGATTCAGCACCCGCGGCACGATCCAGAAACCCATCCGCGCGCCAAAGGCGCTCACCAGTTCCAGCGCCGTCAGCGCCACCCGGTCGCGATTCTCCGGCTCGTCGGCGCTGATCCACAGGTAGGCGTCTTCCTC
>CAYYTN010000322.1:2387-3146 GCA_964474495.1 uncultured Chloroflexota bacterium | reverse complement strand
TATGTGTGGGGGGTTTTCTACCAGGCGGCGAACGGGCTGGGGGGCTACGGAGCGGGGGACGCGATCGAGTTCACGACCGGGGGCTGTGGCTAGGACGACTCCGCTTGAGGGACCGGGAAGACACGGTGCAGATCGGTCTCGAGGACGTCGCCGACGAACATGTGGCCGGGGGCGTGGGTGATCATCAGGGGTATCTCGGCGGCGAGGGCGACGGCCTGGGGGGTGACCCCGCCGGCCCAGAAGACGGGCACCTCGCCTGCGCCGATGGGGACCGAATCGCCGAAGTCGGGGGAGGCCAGGTCGCGGATGCCGATGGCCTCGGGCGCGCCGGTGTGCACGGGGGCGCCGTGGACCTGGGGAACGTTGCCGGTGATGCGGACGGCGTCGGCGACGCGATCCATTGGAATCGGGCGCATGCTGACCACCATGGGCCCGGCGAAGGGGCCGGCGGACCGGCAGGGGATGCTGGTGGTGTACATGGGTACGTTGACGTCGAGTTCGACGTGGCGCAGGGGGATTTCGGCGGCGGTGAGTTCGCGCTCGAAGGAGAAGCTGCAGCCCAGGAGAAAGGCGGTGAGGGAGTCGTTCCAGTCCGCGAGCAGATCGGGCAGTTCGGCGGCGAGCGCGCCGGCCCGGTAGACGCGGTAGGCGGGCAGGTCGGTACGCAGGTCGGCGGCGTCGGCGGTTTTGGAGGTCAGGAACTGGCCGGCCGGGAGCCGCTCCAGCAACGGGCAGGGTTGGGGATTGCGCTCGCAGAAC
>CAYYTN010000322.1:0-2351 GCA_964474495.1 uncultured Chloroflexota bacterium | reverse complement strand
TTCATGCGGCAGGATGGCGAGGTTGGCCTGAACGTAGCGGGTGGCGACGCCGACGCTGGTGCCGGTCCACTCGCCGGTGCGGCAGAGTTGGCGGAAGGCGGCTCCAGATAGGTCGGAAGGCCCGGAACTGGCCGGCATCGCGAGGGCCTAGAAACCGCCGCCGAGTAGCGGCATGAGCGCCCCGATCAGCGCGGCATAGATTTCATCTTCGCTGACCTCGCGGGCGTCGGGCGGAACCTCGATGTCAACGGCGTCGCCCCAGTGGAGGACCTCCATGACCACTTCGGTCCCGTCGGCGTCGGCCGTGATCGAACGGGGGGTGTAGTCGCCTTTGACCAAGTTCATCAACGCGCCGTCGGACGACTCGACCTGCCAGCAGGTCTTCTCGCCGCAGGGGACCTCGCCGAGGTACTCCCAGGTGCCTCCGGTGAAGTCCTCGGGTCTGAGGTCGCCGCCGAAATCAGAGGCCATCTCGGAGAGTTGACCGCCGCCGGGCGCCTGCAGCCAGCCGCGGCCGACGTCGAGGTAGGCGGCGTCCTCGAGGAGGATGATGTCGAGTGTCACGGAGGTGGCACCCGTCATTTCGAGGCCGAGCCGCATGGCCGGCGGTGAGGTGTTGATGGTGGCCTTGATCTCGGTCGATTCCACGCCGGGGATTTCACCCGCCAGGGCGCCGCTGAGACTGACGCTGACGCCCTCCGGGGGAGTGTCGATGACCTGCTTCTGAAACTCCTCGTCGCTGAAGGCGTCGGAGGAGCCGCAGGCGACCAGCAGGAACGTGAGCAGAGCCGGCAGGATGAGCGCGATGGGGCGACGCATGGGGAACCCTCCAGGGCGGTCGGTGACCTCAGGTAGGGGTACTGTACACCGGCCCGCAGACGCTTCGGATGGGCGGGGCTACTCCCCGAGACTGGCGGAAATGGCCTGGAAGTAGTCGGCCATGACTAGGTTCATCTCGTCGGGCAGCAACTCGACGGTGTCCTCGGGCACGTCGATATCGAACTCCTTGTCCCAGCCGGTGACTTCGAGGGTGACCTCGGGCGGATTGGCCAGCTCGGCGGTCATGACGATCTTGACCGGGACGTAGCCGGGGTTGGTCAGGTAGAGGTCGAGGGTGACATCGGCCAGGGCCTGGAGGTGGTAGCAGGTGCCGTGCCCGCATTCGACGTCGTCAATGTACGCCCAGTTGGCGGTGTCAAAGATCTCCGGCTCCAGCAGAAAACTCGATGGATTGCCCATGGATGAGACCCGCGGCCCGGATACGTCGCCTTCGACCGCGCCGACCCATCCGGTGCTGTTGCCATTGACCTCGCCGCGCATGTAGAGACCGGTCCCGGTGGTGATGAACGCAAGTCGCACGTCCGGATCACCGTTGATGTCGAAGACAAAAGACTCGGCCGAACTGGCCCGGTCATAGGTGATCTCGATGCTGGCATCCTCGGTTTGCTCGGTGGCTATCGAGCCCTTGACTCGCAGGCCGGCGGGACTGGCTTCGAGCATGGCGGCGCGGAAGTCGGCCATCTGGAAGGGGACCGGCTGGTCGCCACAACCAGCGAGCCCGACGAGAAGAAGCGCCAGGAGGGCGAGGGAACGAACCATTGCTGCACCAATCAATCTATCTAGGGTAGGTAGGGGTTCAGGTAGTCGAGGAGCGACAGGCTGCCGGCGTCTGCGGATTCTATTCCCAGTAGCACCAACGGATAGAAGAACTCGTAGCCCAGCCGGGCGGAGGTTACTTCCTCGGAAACATCCGGTGGGGTGAGAGCCCGGGCCTCATCCCAGGCGATGAATGTGGTCGTTGCCCGGGTGTACCGGCCGTCGGCGGGACCGGATCGTATTGAGATCGAGACCGGCCGGAGCGATGTCTCGTCCACGGCGAGGATGATTTCGCGATCGTCGAAGGATTGGCTGAATCGATGGCAGGAGGCTCCGCCGCATTCGGCGCTGTCGAGCCGCTCCCAGGACCCGTTTTCGATGAACTCCCAACTGAGGAACGTTGCGAGGGGCGGGAGCAAGGCGGTCACCCGGTTCATCACTTCCCGGTTGGCGCTCGATTGGAACCAGCCGGTCGCCACGCCGTCGACGACGACCGACAGGTAGGCGGTTCCGTCGATGAGCACGAATCGCCACTCGACCACGGAGTAGCCCTCGAGGCGCCAGAGGAGGTCCATTTCGGGCATCCCGGAGCCGTAGCGGACCCGGCCCTCAAGGACGGCGCGATCGACAAAGCTGCCGATCCCGTCGGGGAAATCGCGCACAAAGTGGACGCTGGTGGGCTGGAAGGAGAGGTACCGGTGGGTGAACCCGGGGAGGATGAAGTAGTTTAAGGAGACAAAACCTCCGGCTTTTTT
>CAYYTN010000321.1:0-3166 GCA_964474495.1 uncultured Chloroflexota bacterium | reverse complement strand
CGGCCATCACCACCGAACCCACCCTGGCCGAAGACACCGGCTCGCCGGTCACGGCATCACCGGCGGTGAGCGTCCCGGTCGCCCCGGAACCGCCGCCGGGCCCACCCGAGCCCCCCGAGGTTCCGGTCGAGGCTCCCGCGGCAGTCGAGGCCGAACCCGCTCCTGACGCCCCACCCGCCGCCGCGCCGGTCGACGCCGCCGCAACGCCGACCGCGCCGCCCGACGACCCCGCCGAGGTCCCGCCGGCCCCGGCGGCGGAGCCGTCCGCCCCCACCGCTCTCGACACCCCCGCCGGGGCCCCGCCCGCCGGCCAGGTCGATCTGGTCGTGCACCGCTGCTCCACCTTCTCGTTGGTAAACAAGCTCCAGGCGGAACTCTCCGCCCTCTCGATGGTCGAGCGCCTCCGCGTCCGCCTCTTCCGGCACAGTTCCCTGCATCTAACCATCACCTACGTGGGTGAATCGCTCGAAGAGGTAGTCGCCCAACTCGAGGTTGACGGCCGGCGCCTCGAAGTGGTCGAAGCCACCCCCCAGCGCATCGAAGCGACATTCCCCGAGGGCGACGGCGGCTGAGGCGGGTGATCGGGCCATGCGCGAGGACCTGGCTTGAGCGCCGCTAGCCCATCCGAGTCCGGCCACGCGGACTCCGAGCAACGGCCGGCCTACGTCCCCCTGTCCGAACTCAACTGGAGCGGCGGCTCCGCCGCACTGCTCTCGCGTGACTTCGCTCTCGAGCGCCGCCTGGCGCCGCTGCGGGCCTCCTGGCCCTGGCTCGTGCTGGTCGGTGACACCCGCAAAGACGACACGGTCATCACCGCCGCCGAATCCCTGGCCGGGATGCCCGTCCAGGTGCTGCGCACATCGTCCTCCGAGCTCGAAATCGTACTGCGCTCCATCTACGATCTGGAGCCCGACGGCCAGAGCGCGGCCCGCCTCCAGGAGCACCTCAAGGCCATCACCAACGAAGACGCCGCCGCCGCCGACGACATCTCCCTCGACCTCGAAGCCCGCGCCTTCACGATGGGGACCCCCTGGCTCGCCATCCAGGATTGGCGCCTCCCCGGCGCCGCCGCCCGCACCCTCGGCCTCGACACCATCGAAGCGGACCGCGTCGTCCCCCTGGCTCGAATCGGCAATCAACTCATCGTCGCCACCGACCGACCGCCCACCGGGGCCGTCAGTCGCCGCGTGGCCGGGGAGAGCGGCCTGGAGCCCCGCTTCTGCCTCACCGATCCCGGCTCCATGGACACCGCGCTCGCCCTGGTCCAGGAATCGCTGCAGGCCTACGAGGAACTCCCGGAAGTCGACATCGTCAACACCCTTGCGGAGCGCGGCGAGTTGAACTCCATCGACGCCGCCCAGGCGCTCGAAGCCGCCAACCTCGGCTCCTCCGGCCCTATTGACGTCCTCGTCGAGTGGGGCGTCATCGACCAGGACACCGCCGACGGCTTGCTCGCCCGGTTTTACGAAACCGAAGCCATCGATCTGGATCGCACCGTCCCCACCCCCGACGCTCTATCCCGGGTGCCCGCCGAGCTCGCCTGGCGCGTGAACGCCCTGCCCTTCCAGATCCATCGCGGCCGGCTGCGCTGCGCCACCCACAACCCGACCAACCCGGAAACCGTGATCGCCCTGCAAGCGGAAACCGGCCTCGACGTCGAGCTTCTACACGCTCCCGTCGACGCCGTCACCGCCGCCATCGAAGCCGCCTACCCGGGCCTCGCCGACTCACCGGCCGCCGGCGAATTCATCGCCGCCTTCCTCGTCCAGAGCGGGGTCGCCGCCTACGGGGACGACTCCATCGCCACCGTGGACGCTGACGGGGCGGTCGGGAACGCCGCCGCCGCCCGGGCCCTGGCCGTCCACCTCGGCCTTACCTGCGTGCAGCCCGAGCGCTGGCGCATCGACCGCCTCGCCACCACGGCCCTGCCCGAAGCGCTGGCCCGGGACCTCAATCTCGCCCCGCTGGAGGCCGAAGCCGGCCTGCTCACCGTCGTCGGCGCCCGCGAACTCGCCGCCGATGAAGTCCGGCGCTTGCAGCAGGCCGCCGGGCGCGGGATAAGGCAGGTGCTGGCCCCCGCGGAAGCGACCCGCCAGCATCGCGAAGGCTCCTATCAGTTGCTCGACACCGCCGTCG
Source organism: uncultured Chloroflexota bacterium (assembly GCA_964474495.1). Taxonomy (GTDB): domain Bacteria; phylum Chloroflexota; class UBA11872; order UBA11872; family VXNJ01; genus JASLPR01. The sequence goes on along the minus strand of CAYYTN010000321.1, from coordinate 1,030 downwards.
AACCGCAGGCGCTGGCCCTCGTCGAGCGCCTGGTCGACAGGCGCCTCATCCCCAACTACGCCTTCGAGGGCGCCCAGGCCGTCGCCGGGGACTACGGCGGCCGCCTCGACGAAGCGCTCTGCGCCACCACCGACCTCGATCCCGACGTCCTCGCCCGTACCGCCGCCGAGTTCATGGAAGTTCCCTACCTGCCGCTTGGCTATCAGCGTAACGAGCGGACCATCATCGACGCCATCGGCCGCGAAATCACCGAGGCGCTCTACGAAGACCCGGTCGACTCCGGCGCGGCCCGCCTGATCAGCGGCGACGAAGCCCGGCGGCTTTCGGCCCTCCCGGTCGGCCGCGTCAACGGCGCCGTCCAGGTCGCCGTCGCCGACCCCTTCCGTCCTCACCTCGCCGTCGAACTCGGCCGCATCATTGACGACCCGGTACAGCTCGGCATCACCCCGCGCCCCGATTTCACCGAGGCGATGCGACGCCACACCGTCGGCGAATCGATCGGCGATCTCCTCGTGCAATCACGGCGCCTCACTCCCGGGCAGCTGGCCTAGGCGCTCGCCCTGCACACCTCCATCGGCGTCCGCCTCGGACAGGCGCTCATTTCGCTCGGTTTCGTCTCGCCCTCCGAGCTCGCCGACGCCCTTGCCGAGCAAAACGACCTCCCCTACGTCGACATCCTGGGCGCCACCATCCAGGAACGCCTCGTCCGCACCATCCCCGAGAACGTCGCCCGCGATCACTCCGTGGTCCCCATGTACATCCACGGCCGCGAACTGGTCCTCGCCATGGCCGACCCGCTCGACCAGGCCGCCGTCGCCGCCGTCGAGGACGCCACCGGCCTCACCGTCGACCCCGTCGTCGCCACCGACATCGACATCCAGGAGGTCCTCGGCAAAATCTACGGCGACGAGTACTCCGACACCGCCGCCAACGAGTTGATGACCCGCTATCCGGAGGACTCCGCCCGCCAGGTGCTCAGCTTCGGCCAAAAGGTCTTCATGGTCGGGCTGCTGATGGTCGCCGGCGCCTG
>CAYYTN010000320.1:0-3174 GCA_964474495.1 uncultured Chloroflexota bacterium | reverse complement strand
GACAGCGTTCGCCCACCGACGCCGACGGCCTGGTTCAACCCCGTGGCCTTCAACCGCGGCCGCCCCCACTCCAACCCGCTCGACGGCAACATCACGCCGCCGAAATAGGCGGGCACCGGCCCACCGGAGGGATTACCCGGCGGATTCGTCCGGTGCCGCCGCGCCTTCGAGCGACGCGAAGAGCATCTCGTGCGTGGGCCACTCCAACTGATTCTTCCCCACGAAGACGAACCGCACGATCCCGGCGCTATCGATCAGCACCGTCGACGGCCGCGCCATATTCCACGACTCGAAGTTGATTCGCACGTACACCCCGTACTGGCGAATCACCGAGCGGTTCGCATCGACCAGCACCGGGAAGGGGAATTGCTCCCTTTCGGCGAACTTGCGGACCGCGCCAAAGCCCTGGCCGTAGATCGCCGCAATCTGGATGCCGCGCTGCTCGTACTCGGCGAACTTGTCGCGCAACCGCGCGAGATGCTTACGGCAGTTCGGTCACCAGGTATGCCGCAGGAACACCAGCGCCACGGCCCGCTCGCCGCGGTACTCGCTGAGCCTGAATGTCCCGCCGTCCGTAGCGGGCAACACGAATTCCGGCGCCGGTTCCCCGACTGCCAGCGTGGTTGTTTCGGGTTTTTCAGGCACTTGAGCGGACTCGTTTCAGCGGGGTCGTTTGCTGCCAGCGATCGCTTTCTGCCAGGCGCCGAGCATCGGCGCGGCAAGCAGCCAATCGTAGCTCTCGGCTTACGGCGAGTCGATCCCGGGGTGCACAGGTCGACGGTCCGTCGCCTGCTCTAGGTACTACCTATCGTCTCCCCGGCATCGAATATCTTGATCGGACGGGACACGCCCCTCAGTTCCACCTCATCGATTTGCCTGGCGTCAATCAGACCGTTTACGGCCTGCAAAGTGCGCTCGGTGATAAGTATCTGCCCCGGATCGGCGCGATCGGCCAGGCGCGAGGCGAGATTCACGTGGTTGCCCGGGACGGTGTAGTCGGTTCGAGCGGGAGACCCGATGTTCCCTACCGTCACGTAGCCGGTGGCGATGCCGATTCCGATGGTCATTTCTCCATCGCCAGAGGCAAGCCAGCTACGCTGAAGTTGGTCCAGCCGGGCGCGCATCTCGAATGCGATCTTCAGTGCCCTGGCTTCGTGATCCTCGTACGGGATCGGATCGCCGACGAAGACCATCACCGCGTCACCGATGTACTTGTCCAGCGTGCCGCCGTGTTGGAAGACGATGTCCGTCATCGCCGTCAAATACTCGTTCAGCAGATCAACCAGCTCTTCGGGTTCCATCCGTTCGGACATGGCCGTGAACCCGCGGATGTCCGAGAAAAGCACGGTGAGGCTTTTGCGGCTCGAGACGAGATCGACTTCCATGTCGCCGGCCAGGATGGAGTCGGCCACCTGAGGTGAAAGATACCGCTTGAGCAGATTCGCTCGGTCGAAGTCTCGGTGGAGCCGCGCGTAGTCCAGCACAACCGCCGCCTGGCGTCCCACCCGAAGAAACAGGTCCAGGTCTTCACTGTCGAACAGACCGCCATCCTTGCGACGTCCCAGGACCCATGCGGCGCGGACGTCGGCCGCGGGCTCCTGGCGATCGGTCTCGGCGGGGCCGTAGCGTCGCAAGGGCACTACGACGCGGGCGCCGGCGGCGAACCAGGATGCCACCTCCTCGGCGGGCCAGACCTGTCCGAGAGAATCCAGATCTCGCTCGTCATGGGACGCAATGACGATGGTGTCCGCACCCTCGATCCCGGGGCGCGCCAGGAGTGACTCGGGCGTGTCGGGCAGGGATCGAGCCCGCTCCGCCGCATCTCCCCGGTCCAGGTCCTCCGGGGCCGCCAGCCAGGCGCCTTCCAGCTCCAGGAGCTCTGCGGCGCGGTCTTCCAGCAGTGCGAGCACCTGGCGAGGCGGCTGGGCGCGACTCAACAATTCGGTGGCCTCTTCGAGGAAGCGGGCGCGAATCAGCCGGCGCCGGTAGATCAGGCGGTCGATTCCATTCTGCAGTCTGCCGCGCAACGGCTGGGCCATCGCGGCGACCACCAGTGCGGCCACTCCGGCGACGGCCGGATTTCCAGATATGGCCGGACCGAATACGGCGATGGCGGCCTGGCTCAGACCGAAGGCCAGCGCGAAATAGCCACCGACCAGCCCGGCCGTGAGGAGGCCGTACACAACCGCACGGTTGATGAAGGTGTCGATATCCCAGAGCCGGTATCTCAGGATCGAGAAGGCAACGCCCACTGGGAGCATGAGCGTCAGCAGGAGGAGGATGGGAACCGCCAGGAGGAGAAAGAGCAGGCGTGGGTAGCCAGGCTCGTCAGGTGGGAAAAGGACCGGGGTCAGGCCCCACACCCCCAACATGATGACTACACCAAGCATTCCGAAGACGCCCCACTTCGTTTGCTGGCGCTGTATCTGACTTGACACTCGAAGGTACCTGTATGCCTGAGAAATGAAACCTCCTGCCAGGAGGATGGCGACCAGAACTGAAATGGCGGCGAGAATCGCGGGGGACGCTAGATTCAGCAACGTGACGCCGATGCCCAGGCTAACCATGGTCAGCCAAGCGCCCCCCAGGAGGCGTGGCCAGTGGGGTACGAGCCGCCCGTCGGGGAACACGTACAGCAAGACGACAAAGGCATGAGCGACGAAGCTGACGACGACGTTGGCAGGTTGAAGCGACCACGGCTGAACTCTGTTCAGGGTCACCAGGCCCGCGCTCATCACGAGTCCACCAATGCCGAACAACATGAACGAGGTCAGAATCGCCAGCCAATTTCCTGAACCCCGCCAGAAGACGACGACGGCGACGATCGCGAACGCGAGCTGGAGCAAGACACCTATCACGATTCCCGCCCTGAGGGATTCGACCGGGAAACCCAGCGAATCCATCAGCTCGATGTCTGAATCCCTGAAATCGAAGTTGTCACAATCCACCGCAGGGCATGTGTGGATAGGGACCGAAAGGACTTGGACGGCGGCGAGGACTGCCAGCACGGCGATGAAGAGTGCCACGCCGACCCAGGCCAATCGGGCGGCGTACAGCGGCAAACCCTGGAGGCGAGTATCGGGGAGCCCGCGCTCGGCCCGGCGATCGGCTGCGTTCGTGCGGATTTCCGTTGCGTTCGGCATTGGCGAGTCCACTAGTCGGTCGGGTCCAGGG
>CAYYTN010000319.1:1617-3177 GCA_964474495.1 uncultured Chloroflexota bacterium | reverse complement strand
CAGAAAGGGCTCGCCCAGGTCGGCCCAGCGGAACTCCAGGGTGTCGTCGCCGGCGCGGACGGTCTCGATCCAGGGATCGCGCGATTCGGCGGCGAACTCGAACTCGGCTTCGACCATCGCCAGTGACTCCAGCCCGGGCAGGCCGCGGAAGGGGTTGAAGTGCCGCAGGAAATGTTCTTGCAGCCAGGCGGCGAGTTCCGGGTTGTCGGTGTAGCAGGCGTTGCCCGCGCCGGGGGTTTGCGGGTTGCGGAGGAAGAAGGTGGCGTGGCCGTAGCCATGGGGCGAGCGGACCACGCGGAAGAGGCTGGCCAGGGTGGTGGCGGGGCCGTCGTCGCCCTCGCGCAGTAGCAATCCGGGGTTCTCGCCGGTCCAATCGATGGTCGCCATGACGTCCTGCTTTCGGTGGCCGCTGGTTCGCGCCATCCAACCATATCGCGTCAGTCGTTGGCTAGTTGAGCGAGGGCTCGATAGGGCTGAAGAGGACGTCGGCGGCGACAAAACCTGCGAAGCGGGCTGCGGAGCGGGCGGCGACAAGACTGTCTGTGGCGACAACACCCGCGGAGCAAGCACGGAACCCGCGAAGCGGGCCGCGGAGCGGGCGCGAAGCGGGCGCGAAGCGGGGGCCAGTTGAGCAAGGGCTCCAGCGCGGCGGCGAGTTCGTCGGCCCCGAACAGGCCCTCGAAGCGTGCCCGGACAACGCCGCCGGCATCGACCACGAAGACCCAGGGCTCGGTGGGCAGGCGCCACTCGGTGGCGGCGACGGTCAATTCCAGGCGACCGGTGGTGCGGGCGGACTCCAGGTCGTAGGGCTCGACGTGGACGAACAAGACGCGATCGCCGTAGTCGCCGTGGACCGCGGCGACTACGTCCATGACCGGGCCGCACATGCGGCTGACGCAGAAGGCGGGGGTGGCGAAGGCGACCACGACCGGCCGGCCGGCGGCCAGGGCTTCGGCGACGGTCTGCTCGTAGAAGGCGGGGACCGGCTCGAGCATGGTGGAGACGGCGTCGAGGTCGGCTCCGTCGTTCGAGGTGGGCGTTTGGCTGGGCGGGGCGGGTTCGCCGACGGCGACGGCGGCCGGATCGGCGCGCACCTCAAGGGCGAGAGCCGGACGCTCGATGGCGCCGGTGGCGGGCATTGTGACCTCCATGCGCGCGCCCCAGATGCCGGGTTCGTCGAACTGCGCGGCGTCGACGACGTAGATGCCGGTGGCCTCCTGGTGGAGGTGATCTTCGCCGTCGTCGTGGAGGTGGCGGGTCTCGGCGACGGTCTCACGGTAGACGGCCTGCGCCGAGGAACGCAGGACCGGCTCGCCGGTGTCGAGCTGGTAGAAGTGGACGGCGACGGACGCGCCGGAAATGAAGATGTTGTCGTGGGTGAAGAGGCCGAAGGAGAAGCGGTTTTCGCCGACGACGTATTCGGCGCCGGCGGCGAGGGCGACGATGTCGGTCGGGATCGCCTCCACCACGGGCAGATCCCCGCCGGCGGCCGGTGGGTCGCTCGCTATGGCCCCCCGGCAACCGGCCAGCACCGCCACACCGCCGGCCAGCGCCGCCAGC
>CAYYTN010000319.1:0-1597 GCA_964474495.1 uncultured Chloroflexota bacterium | reverse complement strand
GGCGACGGCCGAAGGTGGTGGCGGGTGGGGACGGGGAATGGCGGGATGGCGCCAGCGGGTGCCTGCTCTTTCGTGGATTCGTTTGCCCGGGACGGCGTCCCCAAGTGTGCACGCTAGTCGGCGCGGTGCAAACCGTTTTGGGGCGGAACGCGGGGTGGCTAGCCGGGCGGGGTGTCTCGGTCGGGCCGGCCCGGGTGCTCCATCTTGCCGACGAGTTGATAGCGGGTATCGTCCAGGCGCGCGGCGGTCATGCGGCCGACGGCGGTGAGCAGTGCGACGGCCAGGTCTTTGTCCTCGAGCATCATGCGGCGCAGGGGCGCGGCCGGGAAGACGATCAGGCTTGATGGCTCGACGGCGCGCGCGGTGGCCGAGAAGGCCTGGCGGCCGAGCACGGCCGACCAGCCAAATCCCTTGCCGGCCCCCAGGGTGCTGACGGCGACGGTGTTCTCGGCGCCGGCCTCGAGGCGAATCTGCACAAGGCCGCTGCGGATCACGAAGAGGGTCTCGGCGGGGTCCCGTTCGCTGAACACATCTTCCCCGGCGGCGGCTTCGCGGGTGGCGCCGATTCCGGCCACGGTCGTCAATTGCTCGCGGGTCAGGCCGCGGAAGATCTCGAACGTCTCCAGTATCTCCGCCGAAAACGGCTGACTGACCCGCGTATCCGACATGCCGATCCTGACTCCTCGCTCCTGCCGCCGCTCCGAAATGCGGCCCACAGCCACAGCCCGCCTCATCACCAGGATTTTGGATCACGCGGGTAGACGACGGCTCAACGCGGCGCAGGTCGATATCAAGAAGCGGTCAATTCTTCTGCCCGGCGGCAGCGGTTCGCGGGGCGGGCCTAGCGCTCGCTGACCGTCCCGGTGGCGAGGTCGAATTCGTAGCGGCCGGTCTCGCCGGTCGCCTGGTTTTCGGCCACGAATTCGAGGCGGATCGTGGACCACCAGCGCGGGGTGGAGGTGGTCCAGCCGTCGCGAGCGCCCATGAGATCGAAGATTCGCGGATCGTCCAGGCGGGCCGGAGCTTCGCCGATGGTGTAGACCTCGACCAGCTCGCCGGCGGGCGAGAGGATCGCGGCGGCGAGGTGCCGGCTGTCGAAGGCCCAGGCAAAGTGCGAAAGCGCGCCGTCGAAGACAAAGTCGATGACGTGGATCTCGCCGGTCGCGATGTTCAGGACGCCGGCGAGGTCGTGGGTGCCGCCGGCCATGGCCCAGGCGAGCCAGCGGCCGTCGGGCGAAAGCGCCCAGGTGCGGAACTCGTCGGCGCCGATGCCGAATCCGGCTTCGGACGCGACCCACTCGTTGGGGTCCCAGAACTGCGGCAGAACGGCGATGTCGAGCAGTTCGGCCTCGGTGTCGCCGACGCGCAGGTTGAGGACGCCGTCCTGCTGGAAGACCTCGGCGGGCCAGAGGGTGATTACGCCCTCGGCGCCCTTACCGCCGCCGAAGTCGATTTCGTAGGGTGCGTCGATGAAGGCGGCGGTGACCTGGCCGTCCATGGTCAGGCCGAGGGCGGCGACGGGGACGGTGGGCGCCTCGACCCGCAGGGCGCCGGCGGGATCGACGGAGAGGGTGAGGTCGCCGAAGAAGGCGTGGCC
>CAYYTN010000318.1:0-3179 GCA_964474495.1 uncultured Chloroflexota bacterium | reverse complement strand
GCCGATCCCCACCGTTTCCGGCGCCCCTCCCAGCCACCCCGGCAGTACGCTGATGAAGAACCACGCATACGCCGAATAGGCCAGCACCTGGAAAACCGAATTCAACGCCACCAGGATCGCCGCGTACTCCTCATTCCCCCGCGCCATCATGTTCCACACCAGCACCATCGCTATGCACCGCGCCAGTCCCACCACGATCAGCCCCGTCCGGTACTCCGGGTGATCCGGCAACAGCGTCCACGCCAGCCCGAACATCAGGAGCGGTCCGATCACCCAGTTCAGCGCCAGCGACACCGCGAACAGCCGCCAGTCGCGCGCCACCGCCCCCAGCTTCTCGTACTTCACCCGCGCCAGCACCGGGTACATCATCCACAGCAGCCCGATCGCGATCGGCAGCGACACCGTATCGATCCGCAGCGCGTCCAGCCCCCCGGCCAGGTCCGGGAACGCCTTTCCCAGCCCCACCCCCAGCCCCATCGCCAGCACAATCCACAGCGGCAGCAGCCTGTCCAGCCGCGACAGCGCCCCACGGGCGCTCCCGGCATCCGCCATGGCAGCCATCAGCGGGCGGGCCTCCAGTGGTCCGGTCTCCTGATCCCGGCCGACCATAGCGGCCCGGCATCACCGCCGCGTCACAGAACCCTGTCCCCGGCCTCCCTACCCCGTCTCCCGGCCGTCCAGCATCATAGTGTCCAGATAAGGAATCCAGCCGTCGTGATCGATCGCGAAGTACACCGCTCCGTATTCCTCTCCCGCCTCCAGCGACGGCACCGGCAGCGCATCGTGGTAGTAGTACGGCACCCGGTTCACAAACGGGAACCGCCAGCGGTTCGCCCACGAATAGATCCCCGTAATCAGCTTCATGCTTCTCGCCGTATACACCATCAGGAACGAGATCCAGTAGTTGCCGTCCTGCGGCTCCGGCCACGTGAACGTCGGTGGGTAGCTCGAGTCCGCCACCAGCGCCCCTTCCCGGCGCGCCGTCGGCTGTTCGTCAATCTTCGTGAAGACCAGCGTCGTGTCGCGCACCTCATCACCGCGGTAGCCACGCACGAAGTAGCTCTTGCGCCCCCGGGTTTCCCCGGTCACAAACATGTGGATGCCCCCGCCCAGCACCGGCATCGCGGCGCAGTCCGCCTTCGTGTAGTGATCCCGGTTGAAGGGGTCCAGCCCCGCGTCCGGATCGCACTCGAACAACTCCAACCCCTCGATCCGGTCCCCGGCCCGCACCAGGACCGTCACCGGGTGCTCCTGCTTCCCCAGCAGGTCCACCGATCCGCCGTAGGCGCAGGCCAGGATATTCTCCCGCCCGAACCGCAGCTTCCACCGCAGGAAGAAGCTCGACTGGTACGACAGAAACGCGCCCAGCCGGATGAAGTTCTCCCAGTAGAACCGGTGCAGCAGGAACCGCGCCCGAGCCGCCAATCGCCTAGTCATCGTTCCCCCCGGGGAATCAGCGTATCCACCTGGCCATCCTGCCAGCCGCCCCGCCGTCGCCATGTGAGGAACCTCATGTTGCCGTCCGGGCGCACCGGGCTAACCTGAGCCCATGAACGCGGTTTCCGACAGCCCCGCCCCCACCTCCGGCCCCAAACTTCGCGAGTTGCCGGCCTGGCTGTGGGTCCGCGCCATCAACTTCGGACTCGACCTCGTCCTGGGCTCCCGGCGGAACCAGCCGCTCAATTGCCACGGCGACCCGTCCGGCTCCGCCGAATCCGGCGCCGCCGATTCCCTGCGCCGCGTAGTCGCTCACCTGAAGGCCACCTACTCTTCCTCCGATGGCGCCACCGTCGACTACGCCGCCCTGCGCGAGTCCGAGGACATGCAACAGATCGAAGCCTGCGCCGCCGGGCTGCGCTCTTTTGATCCCCGCCGCCTCACCGGCCACGACGAGCGCCTCGCCTTCTGGATCAACCTCTACAACGCCCTTACCATCCACGCCGTCATTGCCTTCGGCGTCCAGGGCAGCGTGCTGCGCCGGCGCGGTTTCTTCCGGCGCGCCCGCTACCTGGTCGGCCCCTTCACCCTCTCCCTCGACGAGATCGAACACGGCATCCTGCGCGGCAACCGCGCCCTGCCGCTAATCCCCACCCGTATCTTCGCCCCCGGCGACCCCCGCCTCGAACTCGTCATCACCGATCCCGACCCGCGCATCCACTTCGCCCTCAACTGCGCCTCCCGATCCTGCCCGCCCATCTCCGCCTACCAGGCCGACCATCTCGACGATCAACTCACTACCGCCGCCTGTTCCTTCCTTGAAGGCGGCGGGGTTGATATCGACGTCACCGCCGGTTCCCTGCGACTCAGCAAACTGCTCAAGTGGTACGGCGGGGATTTCGCCGCCGGCGGCGGCGTGCCGGCCTTCCTGAGCCGGCATCTGCCGCCCGAACAGGCCCGCCTGCTTGACGGGCTCGAGGTAGTCTGGATGGACTACGACTGGTCCCTCAACGCGGGCCACTGACCCTCAGGAGCGCTCGCCGATGGCGAACCCCGGGCTGTTCGCAGCCGCCGACGGAACCGCCGTCACCGCGGTAACCGCCGCCGAAATGCTCCGCATCGACAATGTAGCCGTGGACGGCGCCGGCCCCGCTCTGCTGCAGATGATGGAGAACGCCGGCCGCAACCTCGCCGCGGAGGTCCTCGAGTGGCGCGCCGGTACCTCCGACCCGGTCGTTGTCCTCGCCGGCAGCGGCGGCAATGGCGGCGGCGCCATCTGCGCGGCCCGCCACCTGGCCAACCACGGCGTCGCAACCGCACTAGTTCTCGCCCGCCCGCCCGAACGCCTCAGCCCCGCCGCCGGCCGGCAACTCGCCATCTACCGCGACACCGGCGCCCCGGTCATCGCGCTCGACGACCTCGCCGGCCTTGCCCCCACCCTCATCATCGACGGTCTCATCGGCTACAGCCTGCGCGGCGCCCCCCGCGGACTCACCGCCGACCTCATCCAGTGGTGCAACGGGTTTCCCGCCCCGGTCATATCCCTCGACGTCCCCTCCGGCATCGACTCCACCACCGGCGACGCCCCGGACGACCACGTCCGCCCCGACCGCACCCTCACCCTGGCCCTACCCAAGACCGGCCTTGCCACCGCCGCCACCGGCGACCTCATCCTCGCCGACATCGGCATCCCCGCCGGCGTCTACGCCCGCGCCGGCATCGACTATGAGTCTCCCTTCGCC
>CAYYTN010000317.1:1496-3184 GCA_964474495.1 uncultured Chloroflexota bacterium | reverse complement strand
GTATGCGTTTGACCAGGCGGGGCTGAAGCGGGAGGCGTATGCGGTGAGCTTCCGGACGAAGGCGGTGCAACTGGAGGCGTTGTTGCCGCCGGGGTTTGCGCTGGATGGGGAGCCGGTGGTGACGGTGGCGTTTACGTATATGACCGAAATCGACTGGCTGGCGGGGCGGGGCTACAACACCCTGGGGGTGACGTTCGCGGCGCGCTACGCCGGCGAGCGCGACCGGGCGGCCGGGCCGCTGATGCTGGTGCTGTGGGAGAACCTTTGCGATCCGATCCTGATCGGCCGGGAGCAGCTGGGGTTTTCGAAGATCTACTGTGAATTGCCGGATCCGGTGGTGCACGAGGGCGAGACCGGCCTGCTGGCGAGCTGGATGGGGTTCCGGTTCATGGATATGAAGCTGACCGATATGGAGGAGGTGCCGGCGGCAGACATTCCGGTGCCGGCGGACCCGCCGGACGACGGGGTGCTGCGCGGGCTGCTGCACTACAAGTACGTCCCGAAGACGGGCGACTGGGGTGAGGCGGAGGCGGAGTATGCGGTGATAGGACCGCCGGCGATGCCGGCGAATCCGCCAAAGCGGCTGTGGCGCGGCAACGGCACGGTGGAGTTCCACCGGGCACGCTGGGAAGATCTGCCGACCCAGTACCAGGTGGTGAACGGGTTCGCGGAACTGGAGGTGGAGGAGTTCGTCGGGGCGACGATCGAGCACGGCGTGGGCGGCAAGGGACTGGGCAACCAGCGAATCCTGAAGTAGGCGGGGCTAGGTGGGGAGGAGTGCCTCGAGGTGGGCGCGGCTGCGTTGCAGTTCGGCGGCGTGGTCGCCGGCGAAGTACCCGAGGCCCCGCCAGCGCTCGGCGATGCAGCATTCCAGGGTCATGACGCCGGAGTAGTTGGAGTCCTCAAGGGTACTGAGGCCGGGGGCGAAGTCGAGGTGGCCGCGGCCCGGCAGGAGGCGGTTTGAGTCGGCGAGATGGACGTGGGCCAGGTGCGGGACGGCGGCGCGCAGCGAGGCGGCGATGTCCGGCTCCTCAAGATTCAGATGGAAGAAGTCGGCCATGATCTTCACGTTGGGTCGGTCGACCCGGCGGGCGACGGCGACGGCTTCGGCCAGGGTATTGACGAAGCTGGTCTCGTAGCGATTGAGGGGCTCGATTGTGAGGGTGATGCCGGCGGCGGCGGCCGGCTCGGCGAGGACCTGGAGGGATTCCACGTAGGTCGCGATCATGCGGTCGGACGGGAATTGGGCGGAGATGTTGCCGAGGGCGCCGATAGTGGTGAGGACGCGGGCGCCGAGTTCGTTGGCGATGTCGATGGCCCGACGGGCGGCGGTGAGACGGGCGGAATGGTCGGGGTCGGGCACGGCAAGGCGGCGAAAGGGGAGTTCGTCGATGGAGTGGAGGGTGACGGGAGAGTCGGCGAGGGCGGCGCGGACTTCGCGCCAGGAGCCTTCGAGGTTCGGGTAGCGGTATTCGATGAAGTCGAAGCCGCAGGCGGCGGCCAGGGCCGGTTTGGCGGCGGGGTCGGGGCCGGGGAGGAGGACATCCTGGACGGCGAGTTTCATGCGACGATCCTACCCTTTGCAGATCTGCACACGATCAGGTCGCGCGTTCGCGCAGCGCGTGTAGTTTGCCCCGGACGGCGGGATCGTCTTCCAGCAGATCGCGCAACACGTAGACCATGGTGGC
>CAYYTN010000317.1:0-1486 GCA_964474495.1 uncultured Chloroflexota bacterium | reverse complement strand
CGAAGGAGAGGGCGACGAGCGCATCCAAGGAGAGGCGGCGGGGGACGCGGCGGCGTAGGGGCGCGGCTTCGGGTCCAGCGTACTCAGGAGCTACCTGCAGGGTGCAGATCACGTCCTTGCCGCCGGCGGCTTTGACCTGGCGGCAGGCTTCGCCCACCCACGCGGCGTCGCGGACCAGGATCTGGTGGTAGGCCATGACTTCGAATTGATCGGCTACCGCCGCCAGTTGTTGAATCGATTGACCGAACGTGGTTTCGCGATGGCCGTCCAGGCCGGTAAGCGTGTTGAGCGCCAGGGCGGTCCGCGGACGCACGGCACGAGCGGCCGCGGCAAGTTGGGTGGCGACGGTGGCGATGCGCTCGCATTTCCAACGTGTCCAGGCTTCGCGATGGTTGGCGGTGATCCAGGCGACGGTCGACTCTGATGGTGGCGACTCGCCCAACCAGTCGGCAAAGGCCGAAACGCAGCGGTGGCAGAAACAGAACTCGGTCGGGTCGATCGGGCCGGCTCCGGCGCAGGAGTCCTCCCAGAAGCCGGGGAAACGGATGAATTGCAGGTGGATACCGTCGGGCTCCAGTCCGGCTACGACTCGTTCGATCCCGGCGGCTTTGGAGGCGATCAGGTCGTCGCGGGTCGGGCAGAGACCTTCGTACCAGTCGACCTTCTCCGCCCTCTGCCCTTTGGCGTCAACCGGTATCGCGTCGGGATGGGCGGTGGCGAATTCGGGATCGAAGAACACACTGCTGGTGGCGATGTAGTCGATGCCGGCCGCTCGCAGGGCATCGCGCAGGAGGTGATCGAGCTCGGCGGCGGGCGGAACTCCGGGACGATGGCGGGTAGCCACGGCGGATGCCGGCAGCGGGGCGATCTGGTTGGCGACGAACGCGAACGAGAAGCCGTGGTCCAAGAGCCAACCGGCTACCGCCTCGGGGGTCATGCCGAACCAAGTGTGCCAATCATGCGTGTAGATCTTCACGCCGTAACGATGCCGCGTCTTGAGCCCGGTATCCGCGTTTTCGGTCATTGGGGTGAAGTAACCCGGGTGGATCCGCGCTCCGGATGCTAGCACCGGGTGACGGCTAGACTGGCGAGCGGCGGTTGGCGGGGGTGTGGAGGCGTGGGTTCGACTTCAAGGAGTGCCGGTAGGTGAGCATGCCTGCGCGACGGGCGGCGGAGACGGGCGAGACGGTGACGATTCGATCGGCGCGGCGGCGGTGGCGGCGTCGAGTTTTGCGCGGGGCCCTGCACCTGTACTTGCTGCTGGGAGCGCTGGTGGTGCTGATCCCGTACATCTGGATGGTGTCGGCGTCGCTGAAACCGGCGGGGGAGATATTTCGGATGGAGATCAACTTCCTACCGGAACGGCCGATCCTGGATCACTATGCGACGGCGCTACGGGCGTTCCCGATCGTACGGTGGCTGGTGAACAGCTTTGTGATCGGGATGATCGTGCTGGCGACCAACCTGACGTTCACGGTGGCGGCGG
>CAYYTN010000316.1:953-3185 GCA_964474495.1 uncultured Chloroflexota bacterium | reverse complement strand
GTCGGCGTGACCGTGGGGGTCGGGGTGGGGGAAGGGGTGGGGGATGGGATCGGCGTTTCCGTGGGGATCGGGGTGGGGGTGGGCTCGGCGGCGACGAACGGGACGCAGGCGGTGGCCACAAGCAAGAGGGCCGACGCCAGCGCCGCGGCCGGCAAGACGCTCCGAATGATCCCGCGCCGCTGTGGGTTCCCGTGAGTCAGATGCGCCCTCCATCGGCTACTGGCACGAACGCGTGCCAGAGGTGGCCGTCGGCCCTGGCGAAATAGTACCCGCAGGCGGCGAACGCCGTCGCGGGTCACTTGATGGTTAGGTCGGGCTCGCGGAGAAAGACTAGCCCGGTTGCTCGCGCCGGCCGGAGGCGGCGGACCGGCGCAGGGCTTCGATGAACTCCAGCACGCGGAGGCCGTCTTCCGCCCCGCACCAGACGGCTTCGCGCCCTTCGGCGGCGGCGATGAGATTGAGCACCGGTTCGGCCGGGTCGGGGAAGTCTTCGAGCAAAGCGCGCCGATCTTCGCTGTCGAATTGCGCGACGCCGGGCACCAGGACGCCGCCGTAGTTCTCGCTGCGCAGTTCGATGCGCCCGGTCGATCCGTAGAAGGTGACGGAGTCGGAGGTCCGCCCGACGCTGTTGCCGACGAAACTGAGGTTGCCGATGGCGCCGCCGGCGAACTCGAGGGTGGCGGCGGCGAGGATTTCGACGGGGAGGTCCAGGTTGGCGTACGTGCCGCTGACCGCGACCAGCGGATCGCCGGCGGCGTGGAGGACGAAGTCGATCAGGTGGCTGCCGGAATCAAAGAGATAGCCGCCGCCGGATATCTCGGGTTGCCAGCGCCAGGTGTCACGGGTGAAGTCGCGCCAGGCTTCGGTCTGGCGGGCGGAGACGAACTGCAGATCGCCAATCGCCCCTCGTGCGATCGCCCCGGCCACCCAGCGGTAGCCGCTGAGGTAGCGGCGCTGGTAGGCGAGCAGGACGACCCGGCTGGAGCGATCGCGAGCGGCAATGATCTCGCGGGCCTGGGCCGAGGTCAGCGCGAGGGGCTTTTCGACCATGACATGGACGCCGGCGGCGAGACAGTCGATGGCCTGGGGGTGGTGGAGGTAGTGGGGGGAGAAGATCAGGGCGGCGTCGACAGAACCGGCTGCGATCAGGGCAGTGTGATCGTCGAACTCGGCGGCGCCGGCGATCGCCGGGAAGGCGGATTTCAGGTCAGAGCGGGCGGCGGCGGCCGGGTCGGCCAGGGCGGTGATTTCGGCGGCACCGGATTTCAGGATGGCGTTGACGTGGCGGGTGGCTATGCGGCCGCAGCCAAACAGGCCGATTCTAAGGGAGGCCATCAATCGCGCTCCTCGGTGCTGCCGGATCCGCGGATAGGAACGGTGCGCCGGCGACTATTCCCGGGTGAAGCGTACAGGCGCACGAGGCCGGTTGCCACGCGGGGCGGGCGGGGGCAGTTGACCGGCGGGGGGCGTAGCGTCTTCAATGACCGCCGGAGGAGCGAAAACGCCAACCCGGGAGTGGTCATGGACCTGACGATCGCGACGGCGCCGGTAACCTGGGGAATCCGCTACGCCGACGATCCGCAACAGATGGAGTGGTCGCGCTGCCTGGACGAGATCGCGGCGGCCGGCTACGAGTGGTTGGAGCCGGGGCCGGTGGGGTACATCCCGGGGGGACCGGCGGGGATTGGCGAGGAACTGCGCCGGCGGGGACTGCGACTCTGCGGCGGGATGGTGCAGATGCCGCTGGAAGATCGCGATCTCTGGCCGGAGATCGAGACGGCGACCCGGACCATGTGTGAATTGCTGGCGGCGCTGGGCGCGGGCACCTTCGTGATCATCGACGGGCGGTACTCGGACCCCGAAACGAACGTGCCGCTGGTGGACCCGGTGCTGGATGCGGCGGGGTGGGTCGACTTGATGGAAGAGGTCAACCGGCTGGCGACGATCGCGACGAACGATTACGGCCTGGAGGCGGCGTTTCATCCGCATTCGGACACCCACGTGGAGTTTCAGCCGCAGATCGATCGCTTCCTGGCGGAGAGCGACCCGGAACTGATCTCGATCTGCTTCGACACCGGGCACCACGCCTATTGCGGCGGCGATCCGATTGATTTCATGCGCCGGCATCACGAGCGAGTTTCGTACTTGCACCTCAAGAACATCGATGCGGAGCTGCGGGCCAGGGTGGATCAGGAGAACATCTCGTACGTCAGCGCGGTGGCGCAGGGGGTG
>CAYYTN010000316.1:0-943 GCA_964474495.1 uncultured Chloroflexota bacterium | reverse complement strand
AAAGGCGCGGTGGATTTCGAGGAGTTTCGGGCGGTGCTGGAGGAGGTGGGGTTCGCGGGAGCGGCGGTGGTGGAGCAGGATATGTACCCGGCGCCGCCGGACCGGCCGCTGGGGGTGGCGACGCGGACGCGGGAGTACTTGCGAGCGCACGGCTACGGGTAGCCGGGGGCCGGTTTGCGCCGGACGGTCCGGATAGCGGATGCTGGGGGCCCGCGAACGGGCAAGGACCGGACGGTGAGCCGGTCGCGGGGCGATTCAGGGCGATAAGGAGGATCCGGCGATGGCGGAATTCAACGGCCTGGGCGTGAACCTGGGGAACATCTCACGGGTGTCGAGGGCGGTGACGCGGTCGATCAGCGCGGAGAATCCGACCGGGGCGAAGGGCGAGGGGGCGATGGCGACGGAGGGCTTCATGCCGTTCGCGGCGGACCTGGGGCAGGGCTGGAAGGTGCGGCCGGCGGTGATGCTGGAGCCGGGCGAGTTGCTGACATTCGTGGATATCGAGGGCCCGGGAGCGATCCAGAGCATGTGGTTCGCGGGGCTGACGGTGCGCCGCGAGTGCATCATGCGGATCTACTGGGACGGCCAGGAGCAGCCGTCGGTGGAATGCCCGGCGGGGGACTTCTTCGCCTGCGGCTGGGGCCTGTTCGCGCAGGTGAACTCGATCCCGATCGCGGTGCACCCGAACAAGGGCGTGAACAGCTACTGGGAAATGCCGTTTCGGAAGCACTGCCGGATGACGATTGAGAATCGCGCCGGGCAACCGCTGCCGTTCTTCTACCAGGTGAACTACGCGCTGACCGAGGTGCCGGAGGACGCGGCTTACTTTCACGCGCAGTTCCGGCGGTCGAATCCGTTGCCGCACAAAGAGGTGCACACGATCGTGGATGGCATCCAGGGCCGCGGGCAGTACGTGGGGACGGCGATGGCCTGGGGAGTAAAC
>CAYYTN010000315.1:2878-3214 GCA_964474495.1 uncultured Chloroflexota bacterium | reverse complement strand
GGCCGCCGGATTCTGGACCTGCCGCGCCTGAGCGCCACCGGCCGCACCCGAGCCGGGCCTTCCCGGCAGCCTGGAGAACGCCGTCCATTCCATCGCCAACCGGGTCCGCGAACGGCCTTTGCGTTGATATAATCTGCGCCGAGAGCTGGCCTGCGCCAGCCAATCGCCCGCACCGCCCGGCGTAGCCGGACGAGAGGATCCTGCCCATCGTGTCCAACCGAGTGGCCATCACCGGCATGGGCGTCATCAGCCCGGTCGGAATCGGCGTAGCGAATATGTGGGCCAGCATTGTGGCCGGCAAATCCGGGGTCGGGCTCACCACTCGCGTCGACGTCT
>CAYYTN010000315.1:1956-2868 GCA_964474495.1 uncultured Chloroflexota bacterium | reverse complement strand
CCGACCTCCCCTGTCGCGTCGCCGCCCAGGTCGACGATTTCGACGGCGAAGAGGCGCTGGGCAGCCGTGCCGCCCGCCGTACCGACCTCTACGTGCAGATGGCCCTGGTAGCCGCCCGCCAGGCGATGGCCGACTCCGGCCTCGAGCCCGACGAAGAGCTACGCTCCCGCATCGGCTGTTTCATCGGCAGCGGCATCGGCGGCATCGCCACCCTCTCCACCCAGTACGACGTCCTCGCCGAGCGCGGCCCGCGGCGGGTCTCGCCCTTCCTGGTGCCGATGATGATCGTCAACCTGGCCGCCGGCCAGGTGGCCATCGACCTGGGGATCAACGGGCCCTGCATGGCCCACGTCTCGGCCTGCGCCAGTGGCGCCCACGCCATCGGCGAGGCCGCCGCCACCATCCAGCGCGGCGACGCCGTGGCCATGGTCGCCGGCGGCAGCGAGGCCCCCATCAGCCGTATCGGCCTGGCCGGCTTCACCCAGGGGCGGGCCATGAGCACCGGTTTCAACGACCGCCCCGAGGCCGCCTCGCGGCCCTTCGACGCCGGCCGCGACGGGTTCGTCATCGCCGAGGGCGCCGGCGTCCTCGTTCTCGAAGACGAACAGCATGCCCGCGACCGCGGCGCCCACATCCACGCGTTCCTGATCGGCTACGGCGCCAGCGCCGACGCCTTCCACATCACCCTGCCGCCCGACGACGGCGGCGGCGCCGCACTGGCCATGCAGCGCGCCCTGCAGAAGGCCGAACTCAACGGTGACGGCGTCAGTTACATCAACGCCCACGGCACTTCCACGCCTTCCGGCGACAGCGCCGAGAGCATCGCCATCCGCTCCGTCTTCGGCGACGCCGCCGACGGGCTCGCGGTCAGCTCCAGCAAATCGATGCTCGGGCACATGATCGGCGCCGCCG
>CAYYTN010000315.1:0-1891 GCA_964474495.1 uncultured Chloroflexota bacterium | reverse complement strand
ACGAAGATCCCGATCCCGAATGCGACCTCGACTACGTGCCCAACGAGGCCCGGTCGCTGCCCATCCGCGCCGCGCTCAGCAACAGCTTCGGCTTCGGCGGCCAGAACGCCAGCCTGATATTCGGGGCCGCGTGAGCGCGCGCCCGACCCCGGCCCTGCGGGGCTGAGCCATGACCAACCTCCGCGAACTGCTCGACGACCTCATCGCCCGCGTGCGCGGCACCGATATCGCCGAATTGGAAGTCCGCAAGCAGGGCGTACGCATCGCCGTCCGCCGGCGCTCCCGCGCGCCCGCCGCCGCTCCCGGCGCGAACCCCGGTCCAGCGCCGGCCGCGACCGGGCCCGGCCCCGGCGAAATCGACATCATCTCGCCGCTCAACGGCATCTACTACGCATCCGCCTCGCCCGGCGAGCCGCCCTTCGTCGAGGCCGGTCACCACCTCGAGCCCGGCCAGGTGGTCGGCCTGGTCGAAGCCATGAAGGTCTTCAACGAAATCCTTTCCGAAGTCTCCGGCACCGTCATCGAGCTACTCGCCGCCGACGGCGGCGAGATCCAGGAGGGCGCCGCCATCCTGCGCGTCCGCCAGGACGTAGCTGAATCCGACTAGCCGGCCGACCTTGATTCAATCCAACCCCGGGGACACCAACTTGAGCGTCTACACACCCGGCCGCCACGGCGGCACTCTCACCGACCGGCTGGTTCCGACCGGCGGCCTGCTGCGCGACCTGGCCTTCAGCGGCGCCGGCGCGCTCTTCATCGCGCTGTCGGCGCAGGTATCGATCCCGCTCTGGTTCACGCCGGTGCCGATCACCGGCCAGACCCTGGCGGTCCTGCTGGTGGGCGCCACCGGCGGCGCCCGGCGCGGCGGCGCCGCGCTGCTGGTCTACCTGGGCGGCGGCGCCCTGGGGCTCGGCTTCTTCTCGCCGGCCGGCGGACCGGCCACCTACGGCTACCTCGGCGGGTTCCTGGCGGCGGCGCTGGTCGTCGGCTACCTGGCCGAGCGCGGCTGGGACCGCACCTACCGCCGCGCCGTGGCCGCCATGCTCGCCGGCAACATCGTCATCTACCTCATCGGCCTCCCCTGGCTGGGCATCAACGTCGGGCTCGATTTCGGCGCCACCCTCAGCGCCGGCCTCACCCCGTTCATCCCCGGCGACATCGTCAAGCTGCTGCTCGCTGCGGCGGTGCTCCCCTCGGCCTGGCGCCTGCTGGGCCGCCGCCGGTGAAACCGCCGCGTCCGTCGATTTCGTCCCCGGCGCCTTCCCGCCTAGAATGTCTATCTGTACCGGTGGGGACCCGACCGGCATCGGGCCGCGCCCCGGCTGAAATCATCAACCGGCCGACAATCGCGGGCGCCGCGGCGCTCCGCCAGATCAAGGAGACCTGCTTTGGCAGTCATTGACGATGTAATCGGAGTCATCGAAAAGACTCTCAAAGACGTCGACGTATCCGCGGTCACGCTGGAGACCAGCTTCGAGAAAGATCTCGGCGCGGACTCCCTCGACCTTGTCGAGCTCATTATGGAACTCGAAGAGCACTACGACCTCACGATCCCCGACGAGGATGCTCAGAAGATCACCACCGTCGGCGAAGCCGTCTCGTACATCGACGCCAACGCCGCCGACTAGTTCCGCGCGGCCCCCGCATCCCAGGAGGCGCCCGCGCCATGGCCGCTGAAGTTCCGGTTCCCGTTCTCCAGGAGGCGCCCGCGCATGGCCGCTGATATCCCGGTTCCCGACGTACCGCGCCCCGCCGACTTCGACGTCTTCTGGCAAGACGCCCTGGCCGAAGCCCGCCAGTACGGTCTCAACCCGGTCGTCACCGAGGACCCGCTGCGGTCCAACGACCGCGCGATCGTCTACAAGGTCTCCTTCACCAGCCTGGAGCGCGT
>CAYYTN010000314.1:0-3217 GCA_964474495.1 uncultured Chloroflexota bacterium | reverse complement strand
GGCTCTTGCGCTCGACGATGTCGCCCTCTTCGCAGTCCGGGCAGATCACTCCCACCTTCTTCAGGTAGGGCCGGCGATACTTGCATTCCGGATAGTTGGTGCAGCTGATGAATCGTCCGTAGCGGCCGCTGCGGATCACCAGTTCGCCGTCGCAATCGTCCTCCGGGCAGTCCTCGCCCAGCGGCACATCGGCCTGCTTGACCGACTTCATATTCGTCTCGGCCTCTTGCAGGGTCTCGCTAAACGGCTTCCAGAACTGGTCCAACAGGGCGATCCAGCCCTCCTCACCCTTCGCCACCCGGTCCAGGTCCAGTTCCATATTGCGGGTGAAACCCTTATCCACGATGCTCGCAAAATGTTCCACCATCGCGTCGGTGACCGACTCGCCCAGTTCGGTCGGACGCAGTTGCCGGCGCTCGAGTTCGCAGTAGCGGTGGCTCACCAGGATCCGCACCGTCGGCGCATAGGTGCTCGGCCGGCCGATCCCTTCCTCTTCGAGCGTCCGGATGAGGCTGGCCTCCGAGAAACGCGGCGGCGGCTCCGTGAAATGCTGCTGTCCGGCCAGTTCGCGCAGGTGCAGTGTCTGGCCCTTTTCGAGGCCCAGGATCACTTCCCGCGCCTGAGTCGCCGCCTCGTCATCGGTCTTGCGGGTCCGCGAAACCGCCCGATGCCCGTCGAACACCACCTCTGTTGCCGAGGCCCGGAAGCGCAGCGGCAGTTCCTCGCCCTGGCGGCTGATGCCGGCCAGCACGGTCACCGTACGGGTCCGCGCCGGGGCCATCTGGCTGGCCACGAACCGCCGCCAGATCAGCCCGTAGAGGCGCTGCTGGCGCTCATCGAGTTGATCCTTGATCTCGTCCGGAGTTCGATAGACCGAGGTTGGCCGCACGGATTCGTGGGCTTCCTGGGCGTTGCGCGTGCGGGTGCGGTAGCTATTTGGCTTCTCGGGGATGTATTCGTCGCCGAAGCGCCGCTGGATGAATCCCTTCGCCTCGGCGCGGGCGTCGGCGGCGATCTGCGTCGAGTCGGTCCGCATATAGGTAATCAGCCCCACCCGCTCGCCGCCGCCCAGGTCGATGCCTTCGTAAAGTTGCTGCGCGATCCGCATCGTCAGCGATGGCGACATGCTCAGTTCGCTCGAAGCCGCCCGCTGCAGGGCGGCCGTCGTAAACGGCGCCCCGGCGCGCTGCTGTTGCCGGCGTTCGCGCAACTCGGCCACCCGGTAGTCGGCGCCCTCGAGCCGCGCGATCAATTTGTCGGATTCCTGTTTGCTGCCGATATCCAGCTTTCCCTCGGTGGTTTCCAGCACCGCCTCGAAGGCCTTCTTGTCGGCCTCCGACCCGGCGAACGAACCCTCCACCGTCCACCACTCCACCGGCACGAACTTGCGAATCTCGCGCTCGCGGTCCACCACGAAGCGCAACGCCACGCTTTGCACCCGCCCCGCCCCGACCGCGCCGGAGATGCGCTTCGAGAGCAGCGGGCTGATCTTGAACCCGACCAGCCGGTCCAGGATGCGCCGGGCCTGCTGTGAATTGACCAGGTCCATGTCGATCTCGCCCGGCTCCTCCAGCGCGTGCTGGATCGCCGTCTCGGTGATCTCGTGGAAGCTGATCCGCCGCACCTTCTTCGTGTCGATCTCCGCCGCCGCCAGCAGGTGCCAGGCAATCGCCTCGCCCTCGCGGTCGGGGTCAGTCGCCATGTAGACCAGTCGCGATTCCTCGGCCTGGGCCTTGATCTTGCCGACCGCCGCCTTCTTGTCCCGCGGCACCAGGTAGAGCGGCTCATAGTCGCTGTTGACGTTGACCCCGATATTGCGCGTCGGGAGGTCCCGGACGTGTCCGAAAGACGCGATCACCAGGTAGCCGTCGCCCAGGAACTTCTGCAGCGTCGTCGCCTTGGCGCGGGACTCCACCACGATCAGGTCGCGCGCCTCCGGCGGGGCGGCTTTCTTCTTCGTTTTCTTTTTCGCGGTCGTCGCCAAATCGCCCTCCAGAGACGCGGGTGGTCGGGGGGAGGCCCCCGCGTCTAGCCGTTCCCGGCGGGAGTTGTCACAGTTATCGAGCGTGCCGCATGTTCGGCCATCGCGTCAAGCAACGAGCCTACCTTCGCCTGCCAATCGCGGTCATTCTGGAAGTTGGACCAGCTCAGCCCGGTTCGTCCCAGCCGCATCGCCGGACCGACCGTTTCCAGGATCGTCCGTCGCCGCAGCGTGAAGTCGGCCGGCAGCCGGATCAACAGTTCTCCACCGTAGCTGGTGATCGACTCGATTCCCAGCGTCGTGGCCTTCGCGCGCAGCCGCACGACATACGCAAGGTTAGCCACCGGCTCCGGGAATTCACCAAATCGATCTCGCAGCCCGGCGATCGCCGACTCCGCCTCGTTCACCGTCACCGCCCGCGCCAGCCGCTGGTATTCGCGGATCTTCGTCTCGTAGCCGGCCATGTAGTCGTCCGGCAGGTAGGCATCCAGCGGCAATCCCACCTGGGCCACCTTCACCGGGTCGCCCTCGGGCTCCTCGCCCTTCTGTTCCTTCACCGCGTCCGCCAGCATCCGGCAGTACAGATCAAACCCCACCGCGTTGGCGAAACCGTGTTGATCGGCCCCCAGCAGATCGCCGGCGCCGCGGATTTCCAGGTCCCGCATCGCCAGCCGGAATCCGGCCCCGAGTTCGCTGGCTTCCAATATCGCCTGCAACCGCTTCTGGGCCTCCTCGGTCAGCCGCCGCTCCGGGCTATAGAGGAAATACGCATACGCCTGGTTGATCGAACGCCCGACCCGCCCGCGTAATTGATAGAGCTGCGACAGGCCGAACATCCAACACTCGTCGGCGATCAGCGTGTTGACGTTCGGCAGGTCCATGCCGTTCTCGATGATCGCCGTGCACACCAGCACCTCGGCCTCGCCGGCCGCGAAATCCACCATCACCCGCTCCAGCCGCGCCGAGGGCATCTGGCCGTGGGCCACCGCGAAGCGCGCCTCCGGCACCAGCTCCCGCATTCGCGCCGCCAGCGCGTCGATCGTCTTGATGCGGTTGTGCACGAAGTACACCTGGCCGCCGCGATCGATTTCCGCCAGTATCGCCCGCCGCACGATCTGGTCGTCAAACCCGGTCACATAGGTCTTCACGGCCTGCCGATCGGCCGGCGGCGACTCCATCACGCTGATCCCGCGCACCCCCACCAGCGCCATGTGCAGCGTCCGCGGGATCGGCGTC
>CAYYTN010000313.1:0-3223 GCA_964474495.1 uncultured Chloroflexota bacterium | reverse complement strand
CCGCGCTGGACCTGCTCCACAATTTCACCCTGGCCCACGACGACGTGATGGACCGCGATGTCCTGCGCCGTGGCCGCCCCTCCGTCTGGAAACTCTGGGGCTCCGCGCAGGCGATCAACGTCGGCGACCTGCTCTACGCCCGCGCCTTCACCGCCCTCGGCGATCTCGCCTCCGACACCGTCGTCACCGCCAACCGCCTGCTGGCCGCCACCTGCGTCACCATCGTCGAGGGCCAATCCGCCGACATCCGATTCGAGCGCCGCGACGACGTTGCCGTCGACGAATATCTGGACATGATTTCCCGCAAGACCGCCGCCCTAATCGGCGCCTCGCT
Organism: uncultured Chloroflexota bacterium; assembly: GCA_964474495.1. Lineage (GTDB taxonomy): Bacteria > Chloroflexota > UBA11872 > UBA11872 > VXNJ01 > JASLPR01. The sequence continues at coordinate 2,889 of CAYYTN010000313.1, read as the reverse complement.
CCGCCTCGGCGCCCTGGCCGCCGGCGCCCCCACCGGGACCCAACAGGGCCTGGCGGACCTTGGCCACGCCATGGGCGTCGCCTTCCAGATACGCGACGACATGCTCAGTATCTGGGGCGACCCGGCCGTCACCGGCAAACCCGTCGGCCAGGACCTGCGCCGCAAGAAGAAGACCCTGCCGGTTCTGGCCTTGCGGCGCGCCGCCGACGATCGCGGCCGCGCCCGCCTGGCCGAAAGCTTGTCGGTCGACGAACCGGACGACGCGCAGATCGGCACGGTGCTCGCTCTGATGGAAGAGTTCGGGGTCCGGGAGGATGTCGGCCGACTGGCCGACGAGCACTCGGCCCGCGCCCGGGCCGCGCTGGCCGCCCTTCCCTCACCACTGTCCGAACGCCCCGAGTTCGCCGCCCTGATCGACTACTTCACCAGTCGCGTAGCCTGAACCGGAACGCTTCCGCCCCCTATCCGGCCATGATCGCGGCGACCTCGTCGTCCATACCGCGCAGCGCCTCCGTCACCGAAACCTCGTCCAGGGCCGCCTTCTCCACCCACCGCCCCATCGCCGGCTGTACGTCGAAGTGATCGTCCACAACCGGGCGCAGCACCCCGAAGGTCCGATTGGCCACGAATTCGCGCCAGGGCGATACCTGGTAGATATCGAGCGTCCTGGCGGCCTCCCGGCACGGCATCGCCCGACGCCAGCGAACGTTGATGGCGGCGTTGACCTCCACCCGGCTCAGCCATTCCAGCGCCGCGAAGCACGCGTACGGGTCCCTCGTCAACTTGTAGACCATGTACTTGTCCACGAATAGCTGCTGGCCCTGTTCTTCCGGCCCCCTGAGGGGCTCTCCGACAATGATGTCGGCGAAAACATCCGGCGCGTTCACTTCGCAGTTGGCGATGTCCCCCGGCCATAGCTGCTGAATCGCCACCCGCCCCGCACAGAACGAGTGCAGGTTTGGTATTCCCGAATCCACCCCTTCCGGAGGCATCACTTCCGACACCAGGCCGTGCCGCACATGCTGGCTCAGCGCCGCGAAGCCCTCCGGCGTGTCGTTGGTCGGGCGCGTCAGGTCGGCGTTGAAGTGCGACCCTCCGGCCTGGATCAGCCAGTCCTCGTATACCTGGGTGCTGTGCTGCACGTTGAACCCCGCCAGCGTCCAGCGCGTCCCATCCCGAATCGTCAACTTCTGCGCCGCCTCGTCCAGCTCCTCCCAGGTCGTCGGCGGCGCGGGGTCGAGGCCCACCGCCTCGAAGTACGATGCCCTGACCACCGGATTGCCCCGATAGTGCACTCGATACGGAACGCCATGGGTATGCCCGCGATACTCGACATCCTTCCGCGCCACCTCATGCCAGTCAGGCCAATCCACCCACTCGTCTACGAATTCGTCCAGGATCAGCGTCCCGCCACGGCTCGCCAGCACCGGTGTCCACAGCCCGCCCGCCTGCCAGATGTCGGGCGCGGTCCCGGCCGCGAAGCCGGTAGTGATTTTCTGGAATGAGGACGCCCAGTCGGAGAAATCCGGCCTGATCACGATCCCCGTCTCGTCCTCGAACTTCGCCACCTCTTCCTCGATGGACGCCACATCGTCCGGAGACATCCCGTTCCAGCGGACCTCGATCTCCGTCCCGACGATCGACGGCGCGGTTTCCTCCGCCGCCGCCGCCTCCAGCGCCTCCGCCAGGTCCGACGCGCTCTGGCCGTCCTCGGCCGCCGCCGGCACTTCGACAATCACCTCCCGAATCACAATCTTCTCCACCGGCACTTCCCGGATCACTTCCACTTCCTTCACCACCTCAATCTCCTTCACCACCTCCACCTCCTTCACCACCTCAACCGTCTCCACCACCGGCTCCGGCGTCCCACCCAGCAACCACACCCCGCCTCCGCCGACTGCCGCCCCACCGGCCGCCGCGACCGCCGCCAACAGCAATCCGCGCCGGCTCGCGCCGCCCTGCCGCTTGATCAGCCCGAGTGCCTCACGTACATGCTGCAGGCTCTCCCCGCAGTAGATGCATTCCTCGGTCGCCGGCGAAGCCTCCGTACCACAGTGCGAGCAGTAGATTCCGGCCAATGTACGTTCTCCCGAAGATTCGCTATCGACTCCCTGCAGGGGATCATACCCGCCCCGAATCGCGCCATTCCACACAGCATTTGCGGCCCGGCTCATAGCCCCGCGCCCGGCCTCGGCCATTCACCGCCCCCGGGGAGGATCAATCAGGAAAAAGAGCGGCCAATGAAGGTGCTCGTCGTCGGCGATTCGGTATCCATGCGCGAGCGCGCCGCCCGGATGCTGTGCGATCGCGGCTACCCCGTCGCCGAAGCTGCCGGTGGTCTTGAGGCGATAGCCAGTAATCGCGAAGAGCAGCCAGACCTGGTCCTCCTCGCCATCTCCATGCCCGATCTGGACGGCCATTCCGCCCTCGACCAGATCGGTCGCGACAATCCCGACGCTCGGATCATGATGGTGTCGGCCCTGGACCAGGAAGCCGTCGTCTTCGAGGCGCTGCGCCGCGGCGCCGGCTACTTCCTCGCCTGGCCCTGCGACGAACGGCGCCTGCTGGGCGCCACTGACAACGCGCTGCACTCGTTTCCAACCGACCCGACCGGGGCGCTAGAGTAGTCGTCACCCGCTTTGACCCGTGGCCGGCGTCTCCCGTTCGGCGGGTCAACGAGCAAGGCAAAGCCCCATGGCCCAGATAGTCGTCGTCGGAAACATCAGCGCCCACCTGGTCATCGAAGTGGCCCACCTGCCCATCGCCGGAGAATCGGTCCAGGGCGGCCCCCTGCGCTCGTTCGCCGGTGGCAAAGGCGCCAACCAGGCCGTCGCCGCCGCCCGCGCCGGCGCCCAGGTCGCCCTCTTCGGGCGCATCGGCGGTGATGCC
>CAYYTN010000312.1:0-3229 GCA_964474495.1 uncultured Chloroflexota bacterium | reverse complement strand
CGAACATTCCTCCCCGCCGCTGATTCGGCGCGTCCGGCCACGACCGCGGGATCGCGTCGCCCGACGGATTTAGGATCTGTCGGTTCAAATCATCCAGGTCCGCCGGCCCCGCGGCGATCGCCTCACGGCGCCGTTCATATTCAGTCTTCGGCGGCGCCGCGTCGATTTCGCGCATCCGTTCCGCCGCCGCGCCGTCGCCGCGCAGCAACCGAATCAGCCCTCGCACCGCCATCGCCGGCAGCAGCAGGATCATGAGCGGAATCGCGATCAGCCCGTCCAGCACCTTCCTTCCCACCCCCCGCCGCGCCCGATCCTGCACCGTCACCGTCGCCTCCAGGCTTGGTGACGACCAGTCCGGCTCGCGATCCGGCCGCGGCCGCGCCGGCGTCTCCGTCGCCGCCGCCGGCATCGCCGGCTCCGGCTCCGGTTCTGGCAGCGACGCAAATCCCTGCTCCAGTTCTTCATCTCCCGCCGCCGCCCCTACCGGGCGCAACAGCAGGATGTCCCCGTCCACCACCCCCCGCTGCGCCGCCAGCGAGCTCAACTGGTTCACACAGCTCTCCACGTCATACCGTGCGATCAACCCCCGCACCTCCCGCTGCCGCACCGTCCGCGCGATTACCGAGGACGTGATCGCGATGCTGTCGCCAACCTCCAACGTCGCCCGAAACGCCTCAATGTCTTTATCAAATGGCAGCCCACCCGGGTCGCCGCCCGGCGCCGCCGCGTCGTCCGGCAGCGCGTTCAGTTCGTTGTCCCGGAAGATGTACACCTGGGTCGGCAGGAGCTGGGCGATATACAGCTCGTCCCCCCGAATCACCAGCCCGGTCGCGCCGATGTCCAGGTGCTCTTCATCCGGGCTGGCGGCGTTGGCCACCGCGCTCGATCCCACCCGCATGCTGCGCATCAGGCCGGAAATCGGGCTCGTCGTCTCCGGGGCGTAATACGCCCGCACCGCCACATCCAGGAACGCCCCGCACAGCCGCTCCGTCCCCCCCTCCAGCAGCAACACCAACCGCCCCAGGTCCTCGCGCGGTTCGCGGACTCGCGGTACGCGGAAGACCATTCGCTAGGCTGGCCTGGGCGACTTCCAAATGCGGGCCTCTACGCTCTTCCAGAAAACATCAATCCGCGGCCAACCCCGCTATCGGGTTGAGCCTCCCCGGGCCGCTCTGTGGCGAGTATACCCGCCCCCGCCCCTTCCCGGGGCCGCCACGCTTTGACACAGTCTGATAATCTGCAATTAGGACGGCACCGGCGTCGTCGGCGGTGGGGTGGCCTGGCCTCTCCCGCGTCGACGGAACTTTGGCGTCTTTTCGCTCCATCGGGCACCGTCGTTTCCATTCCAGGGAGATCGATCCATAAGCAAAGATTCTCGCGAACTACGCGTAAACGGGCGCATCCACATCCGTCAGGTCCTCCTGATCGATGAAACCAACACCGCCCTCGGGGTGGTGGACACCGACGAAGCCATGCGCCTCGCCCGCGAACGTGGCTTCGACCTCGTCGAAGTCTCCCCCAACCAGCGGCCTCCGGTCGCCAAGCTCCTTGACTACGGCAAGTTTAAGTACGAGCAGAACCGCAAAGAGCGCGAAGGCCGCAAGCATCAGCGCGCCGGCGACGTAAAAGAAGTCCGCTTCCGCCCGCGCACCGACACCCACGACGTCGAGACCAAGGTCAATCGCATGGCCAAGTTCCTCAAGGCCGGCGCCAAGGTCAAGGCCACCGTCCGCATGCGCGGCCGCGAGCGCATTTACCCCGAGCTCGCCGCCCAGTTGCTCAACAACGTCGTCGAACGCCTCGACACCCTGGCCGTCGTCGAGCGTCCGATCGTCCGCGAGGGCAACAACTCCTTCGCCGTAATCCTCATCCCCGGCCCCGGCGCCGGTGGCGGTGAGACGCCCGACTAGCCCGTCCGGCCCCGGACCCGCCACAGGAGGTTCTTCGGCCCGTGCCCGTCCACATCCGCTGGCGCTCCGAAGAACGCGAAATGCCCAACGGGCGCAAGCGCGAGGTGCGGGTGGCCTGGGTCGTCCACCAGCCCGACCCGACCGACGACAGTGAGGTCCGCTTCCTGGCCTACATGGGCTCCAACCCCATCGTCACCGCCCAGTTCAAGCTCGAGTTCCAGACCCTCTATCCCGAGATCACGGTCGACTGGGAGGCCCTCGCCGAAGAGATCGGCCGGCCCCAGACCGACATCAACGTCCTCTCCTACGACGAACTCGCCGCCCGCATCCGCGCCATCCTCGGCGAATACGGCTTCCTCCTCGACCGCCTCGACTACCGCCTCGGCCGCGGCTGGACGCGCCCCCTGCGCGACGTCGCCCGCCTGTTGCGCGATCCCGGCGTCGTCGCCCGCTTCGAGCGCACCTCCGGCTCCGCCTTCGCCTACTTCCGCGAACACCATCCCGAGTACGCCTACGCCCTCTACAAAGTCCGCCTCCTGCTCACCGCCGGTGATGCCGCGCTCAGCGAACTCGAAGCCCGCGAACCGGCCATGGAGCCCGGCGCCCGCTTCCGCGACTTTCGCGAGTTCTGCCTGGCCACGCTCGCCGCCGAACTCGATGGCGGCTAGCATTACTCCGCTCACCGCCCGGGTGCTCCCGGGCGTTTTCCCTGTTACACACCTTTCGGGGCCATGACATGCAAATGAAGCGCACCCACACCTGCAACCAGCTCCGCCCCGACCAGATCGGGGAACAGGTCGTCCTGAACGGCTGGGTCAATCGCCGCCGCGACCACGGCGGGCTGATCTTCGTCGATCTCCGCGACCGCTACGGGCTCACCCAGGTCGTCTTCAACCCCGACCGCGTCCCGGCCGCCCACGCTATCGCCGGCGACCTGCGGGCCGAGTTCGTCATCGCCGTCCGCGGCGAAGTCGGCGCCCGTCCCGACGGCACCGCCAACCCCGATCTCGCCACCGGCGCCATCGAGCTCCTCGCCGACGAAATCCAGATCATCTCCGCGTCCGAGACCCCGCCCTTCTACATCAACGAAGACTCCCCGGTCGACGAGAACGTCCGCCTCCAACACCGCTACCTGGACCTGCGCCGCCCGCGCCAGCGCGACAACCTCATCCTGCGCCACCGGGTCATCAAGCTCATGCGCGACCACTTCGACGCCGAAGGCTTCCTCGACATCGAGACGCCGATCCTCATCAAGAGCACTCCCGAAGGCGCCCGCGACTTCCTCGTGCCGAGCCGGCTCCAGCCCGGCAACTTCTACG
>CAYYTN010000311.1:0-3259 GCA_964474495.1 uncultured Chloroflexota bacterium | reverse complement strand
ATCCTCGCTGTAGCTGCGCACGCCGGCGTCGTTGATTTCGATGATCTCGCCGGCCAGGAAATCGCGTTCAAATCGGGCATCCAGCGCCTCGAAGGCGCACGACTCCGACGCGATCAGCCAGGTCTTGCCGTAGCGGCCCAGGCACAGCGGCCGGTTGCCCAACCCGTCGCGGACGCCAATCACGCTGGTCGGGGTCAGGAACACCAGGCTGAACGATCCACTGAGTCGCGGGAAGGTGTGGCGGATGCGGTCAATCCAGGTCTCGCCCGGGGCGTTGACCACGAGCGAGAGGATCAACTCGCTGTCGGTGGTGGATTGGAAGGTCGGCGAGATTTCCAGCAGCTCATCGCGCAGTTCCAGCGAGTTCACTAGGTTGCCGTTGTGGCCCATTGCGATCGGGCCCAGGTCCGTCTCCGCGAACACCGGCTGCGCGTTCTCGATCCGGCTCGACCCGGTGGTCGAGTAGCGGGTGTGGCCGATCGCCGCGAAACCTTCCAGGGCGTCCAGGTCGTGGTCGTCAAAGACCTGGGCCACGAGGCCCATGCGTCGGTGCATCGCGATGCCATCGCCATCGGCGACGGCGATGCCGGCGCTCTCCTGCCCGCGGTGCTGCAGGGTGTACAGGCCGAAGAAAGTCTGGCGGGCGACATCTTCGCCGGGGCCGTATATCCCGAAGATCCCGCATTCCTCAAGCAGAACGCGATTCTCCGGGCCAAACCAGTAGGGATCAGGCGCGGCGGTCAAGCCTTCTCTCCGCGATTGGCCGTTGGCGGTCAATTCTATCCCCTGCCGTTCTGGTTGGCCAAAGCGTCGGCCAACCCGTATTGCCACGCATCGCCGGCTTCTTCGAGCGCAATTGCGACCCCGGGCAGCAGCACGATCCGCTCGCCGCCGACCCGACCAATCGCGGTCAGCGGAGCTCCGTTCTCTTCGCAGATACACTCCAATTCCGCCAGCCCCGCCGCCGCCACCGAAACTACGATCCGGCTGGCGGACTCACCAAACAGCAGCGCGTCGCGGTGGCCATCGGCGGCGTCGATGGCCAGCGTCGCCCCGATCCCTCCGGCGATGCAACTCTCCGCCACCGCCACCGCCAGCCCGCCGTCGGCCACGTCGTGAGCCGAGCGGATCGCCCCCGCCTGGATTCCGGCCAGGCAGGCCGCCTGCACCCGGGCCTCCAGGTCCAGGTCGATCCCCGGCGCGCCGGCTTCGATCCCATGGACGTGCTTCAGGTACTCGCTGCCGTCCAGGTCGGACTCCAGCGGGCCGATCAGCGCGATCGCGTCCCCGGCGTCTTTAAAGGCGATGTCGCAGCGGTCGGCGATGTCTTCCAGCACCCCCAGCATCCCGATCACCGGCGTCGGGTGGATCTGGCGATTGTTGGCCTCGTTGTAGAAGCTCACGTTGCCGCCGGTCACCGGGGTGCCCAGCCGCTCGCAGGCCTCCGAAATGCCGGCCACCGCCTCGGCGAATTGGTAATAGACCGCCGGCTGGGTGGGCGAGCCGAAGTTCAGGCAATTGGTGATCGCTATCGGCTGTGCGCCGGCGCAGACCACGTTGCGCGCCGCCTCCGCCACCGCCCGTGCGCCGCCGGCCCGCGGGTTCAGGTAGACGTGCCGCCCGTTGCCGTCGGTCGCGATCGCGATCGCCCGTTTGGTGCCTTTGATCCGCAGCACCGCCGCGTCGCTGCCCGGGCCGTTCACCGTGTTCGCGCCGACCGTCTGGTCGTAGGTGCGATACACGCAGTGCTTCGAGGCGATGTTGGGCGCCGCCAGCAATTCCAGCAAAGTCACTCCGAGATCGTCCGGCTCCGGCACCGCCGCCAGGTCCAGCGCCTGCACCCGGTCCAGGTAGTCCGGCCGCACCACCGGCAATTCGTACTCCGGGGCGTCGATCAGGAACTCAATCGGTATCCGCGCCACCTGGCCGCCGTCATCGAGCACGGTGACGTGCGCGTCGTCGGTGACCTCGCCGATGATGTCCGAATGCAGGCCCCAGCGGTCGAACAGCGCGATCACCTCTTCCTCGCGCCCTTTGTTCGCCACCACCAGCATCCGTTCCTGGCTCTCACTTAACATAACTTCGTATGGCGTCAGATTGGCGGTGCGCCGCGAGACCTTCTCGATGTTGATCTTCACCCCCGCCCCACCGCGCCCCGCCGCCTCCACCGCCGAGCTGGTCAGTCCGGCCGCGCCCAGGTCCTGCATCCCGACCACCGCGCCCGTCTCCAACAGTTCCAGGCACGCCTCGATCAGCAGTTTCTCCAGGAACGGATTCCCCACCTGCACCACCCCGCGCGTCGATGCCTCCGGGTCTTCCACCGAGGCGAACGTCGCTCCGTGTACCCCGTCGCGGCCGGTGTCAGCCCCGACCAGGATCAGCGGATTGCCGGTGCCGGTGGCCGTGGCGCTGGTCAGGCGGCCGTGCGGCAATATCCCCACGCACATCGCGTTCACCAGCGGATTGCCCTCGTAGCTCTCGTCCACCACCACCTCGCCGCCGACCGTCGGGATGCCCACGCAATTGCCGTAGAAGCCGATCCCTCCAATGATCCCGTTCGCCAGGTAGCGATTGCGTGGCGAGTCCAGCGGACCGAAGCGCAGCGAATCGAACAGCGCGATCGGCCGCGCTCCCATCGTGAAGATGTCGCGAATGATCCCGCCCACGCCCGTCGCCGCCCCCTGGAACGGCTCCACCGCACTGGGGTGGTTGTGACTCTCGATCTTGAACACCACGGCCAGGCCGTCGCCGATGTCCACCGCCCCGGCGTTCTCCTCGCCGGCCGCCACCAGGATCGCCTCCGAATGCGTCGGCATCGTCCGCAGGTGCGGCCGCGAGTGCTTGTAACCGCAGTGCTCGCTCCACAGCGCCCCGAAGATGCCCAGTTCCACCTCGCTCGGCGGCCGGCCCATCAGGTCGTTGATGCGCGCGTACTCGGTCCGGTTCAGCGAAATCGCCCGCAGGATAGCGTCGTCAATGGCGGCCGGCGTCATGTCAGCCAACGGGCACGGCCTCCAGGTGGGCCACCAGCGACCGCCAGATATGCGCGCCGTCGTCGCCGCCCAGGATCATTTCCGAGGCCCGCTCCGGGTGCGGCATCATGCCTAGCACATTGCCCCGCTCGTTGGTGATCCCGGCGATGTTGTTGATCGAGCCGTTGGGGTTCGATTCCGGAGTAGCTTCCCCGGTTTCGTCGCAGTACCGGAATAGCACCCGGCCCTCGCCCTCCAGCCGGGCAATCGTCTCCGGGTCGGCGTAG
>CAYYTN010000310.1:1532-3268 GCA_964474495.1 uncultured Chloroflexota bacterium | reverse complement strand
GATCGGGAAACCTTTCTCGTAGCCGCCGGGATAGCCGCCCGAGGCCAGCACCACGCAGGTGGCCGAGCCCGCCGCGATGTCCAGGCGCGCCTCGGTCAGCCGGCCCTGCGCCGCCAGCAGCGCCGCGTCCGCCAGGTCGCCCTCCAGCAGCGGCACGATCGCCTGGGTCTCCGGATCGCCCAGCCGGCAGTTGAACTCGATCACCTGGGGGCCATCGGCCGTGATCATCAATCCCGCGTACAGGAAGCCCACGTACGGATTCCCCGACGCCGCCAGCGCCTGCAGCGTCGGTTGCATCACGACTTTCTCGATTTCTTGCCGCAGCGCATCGTCCTGCAGCGCCACCGGCGAATAGCAGCCCATCCCGCCGGTATTCGGCCCCACATCGCCGTCGCCGACCCGTTTGAAGTCGCGCGCGAAGGGCAGCATCAGGTGGTTCTCGCCGTCGGTGATCGCGAACGCCGACAGTTCCTGCCCGAACAGGCATTCCTCGACCAGAATCGTGTTCCCGGCCGCGCCGAAGACCCGATCCGTCATCATCCCCTCCACCGCCGCCTCGGCCTCGGCGAACTCCCGCGCCACTACCACTCCCTTGCCCAGCGCCAGCCCGTCGGCCTTCACCACCGCCGGGTACTCGATCTGCGCCAGGTGGATGATCGCCTCGTTGGAATCGTCAAATACCTCGAAGGCGCCGGTCGGGATGCCGTTGTCGGCCATCAGGTTCTTGGCCCAGACCTTGCTGGACTCGATCCGCGCCGCGCCTTGGTTCGGCCCCAGGCACAGCAGGCCGGCCTTGCGCAGTTCGTCGCCCACTCCGGTGGCCAGCGGATCCTCCGGCCCCACCACCACCAGGTCGATGGGGTTCTCCTCGGCCCACACCCGCACTTCCACCGGATCGGCCGCGTTCAGGCCCACGTTCGTCGCCAGCCCGGCCGTCCCCGGGTTCCCGGGGGCGCAGAACAGGTCGTCCACGGTGGGGCTTTGCGCCAGCTTCCAGATCAGCGCGTGCTCGCGCCCGCCGCCGCCGAGCACTAGCAGCCTCATTCCCTTTCGATCGTCCCCGGCGGCTTCGAGGTGACGTCATAGACCACCCGGGTGATCGCCGGCACCTCGTTGACGATCCGGCTCGAGGTGCGGGCCAGTACCTCGTCGGGCAGCCGGGACCAGTCCGCGGTCATGAAGTCGTCGGTGGTCACCGCCCGCAGCGCCACCACCTCGCCATAGGTCCGGCTGTCGCCCATCCGGCCGCCGCCACTTCCTCGCGGAAGATCCGATCCGCCGCCTGCAGCGCCGCCACCCGCTCCCGGGTGATCTCGCCGATCAGCCGCACCGCCAGCCCCGGACCCGGGAACGGCTGCCGCCAGACCAGGCTCTCCGGCAAAGCCAGCTCCAGGCCCACCTCGCGGACTTCGTCCTTGAACAATCGCCGCAGCGGCTCGATCACCTGCAGGTGCAGCCGGTCCGGGATGCGGGTGTTGTGATGGGTCTTGATCTTCGCCGAGCCCAGCCCCGCCGATCCGCTCTCGATGGTGTCCGGGTAGATCGTTCCCTGCACGAAGAACTCGATCCCGTCCAGCTTCGCGGCCTCCTCGATGAAGACCGCGAAGAACTCATCCCCGATGATCTCGCGCTTGCGTTCCGGGTCCGAAACGCCCTTGAGCTGGTCCAGGAAGCGATCGGCGGCGTCCACCGTCACCAGGTTCAGCCCGGTCCCCGCGCGCAGTGATTCTTCGACC
>CAYYTN010000310.1:0-1475 GCA_964474495.1 uncultured Chloroflexota bacterium | reverse complement strand
CGCTCGCCGACCGCCGCGTGGACCAGCGCCGCCGCCACCGCCGAGTCCACCCCGCCACTGATGCCTAGCAGCACCCCGGCATCGCCAACCTCGTCGCGGATCGCGCCGACCGTCTCATCAACGAAACTCCCGGCATTCCAGTCCGGCCGGCAGCCGCAGATGTCCACCACGAAATTACGCAGGATGTCGCGCCCGAACTCGGTGTGGTTCACCTCCGGGTGGAACTGGATGAGCGTGATGTCGTCGCGACTCAGCGCCGCCGCCTCGGCGCCGTCGGTGCGGGCGATCTGGTGAAAGCCGGCGGGCGGTTCCAGGACCTTGTCACCGTGGCTCATCCAGACGCGACTCGTCTTCGGGCAGCCGGCGAACAGCGGGTGGTCGGCTTCGACGATCTCCAACTCGGCCGGCCCGTATTCGCGGCGCTCGCCCCGCCCCACCGATCCGCCCAGCGTGTGCGCCACCAGCTGCAGCCCGTAGCAGATGCCCAGCACCGGCAGGCCCTCGGAAAGGAGCCATTCCGGCAGCCGTGGCGCGTTCTCGTCATAGACGCTGGCGTCCGAGCCGGACAGCACGATTCCCTTCGGGTCCAGTTCGCGCAGCCGGTCGCGGCTCAGGTCCCAGGGCACGATTTCGCTGTAGACGCCGGCCTCGCGGATGCGCCGGGCGATCAGCGGGGTGTACTGGGAGCCGTAGTCCAGCACCAGGACGGTATCGAACCCGGTGTCGGAAGGAAGGTTGCGAGCGGCCCCGGCGGAGGTGGTTGTGTCCACGCGGGTCCCCGGGCTCAAGGGAGGTAGGTCGTGCGGTTCGTGCCCGCCGGCGTGGCCGCTCTCAAGGGAGGAGGGGCGTACAGTTCGCCCCCGCCGTCGCCGCGGGGCAAACCGTGAATCCGGTGGGGCTGCTGCCGTAAAAACCGCTCACATACGCATTATAGTCACGACGATTCGCCCCGGCCAACGCTGGTTTCTAGAGCACCCGCGCTCCGGTCGCGGCCGGCGCCGTCACCAGCTGCCGGCAGGCTATCCCGACTCCTTCGCAGGCCGCCTGCATCGCCCGGGCCGCCGGGCCGGCATCGTCCCGGCAGAGCGCGATCACCGTCGAACCCGAACCGCTCAGCGCCGCGCCGGCGGCTCCGTTGGCGCGCGCCGCCGCCAGCATCGCTGCCAGCGCCGGATGCAGCGTCTGCCGGTAGGGCTGGTGCAGGCTGTCTTCCATCGCCCTGCCCAGCAGCTCCAGCCGGTCCTGCTGCACCGCCGCCACCAGCAGCGCCGCCCGCGACAGGTTGTGCACCGCATCCTCGAACGGCACCTGCTCCGGCAGTACCTCGCGGGCGGCCCGGGTGGTTATGCGCAGGTCCGGGATCGCCACCGCCACCCGGAGCGACGGCGGACACCGCACCGGCAGCCAGTCGACTTCGTCGCCGGCGGCCACCACCACCAGCCCGCCCACCAGCGCCGGGACCACATTGTCGGAGT
>CAYYTN010000309.1:300-3268 GCA_964474495.1 uncultured Chloroflexota bacterium | reverse complement strand
GACGTGGCGAGTAGGGCGGGCGCGGAGTTCGGCGATCTCGAGTTTGAGCTGCCCGAGGCCGGTTTGCTGGCGCTGGAAGTCGCCGGCGTCCGGGACGGCGACTTCGATCACGTCGGGGGCGACGCCCCGCAGGCGGGCGAAGCCGTAGTCAAAGACCCGGCGGATGACGACGGTGAAGAGAAGGGCGCCGCCGAGGGCGAGGAGGCCGAACCAGAGCAGGAGCCAGCCGTCGGCCTCGGTGGCCCGGTAGAGGGCGCCGGGCGTGGTGTAGACGGGCTCGCGGGTGAGGAGGTCGCCCTGGACGAGGCGCTGGCGAAAGGCCCAGGGGAGCACCAACAACAGGAAGGCCGCCAGCACGGCGAGCGCGGCGCCGACCTGCCCCCAGCGGGGATGCCGGCCGAGGAGATGGCGGCGGGCCGGGGCGGCGAGACCGGCGGCCAGGACCATGGTCGGGAACAACGTCCAGGTGGCGCTGAGCGCGGCCCGAAAATTGCCGGACGGGGTGCCACTGCCGAGGCCGACGATGGTGGCGGCGGCCAGGATGAGCGCCCAGACCAGCGCGCCGACGCTGAGCCCGGCCAGCAGGCCGATGAGGATGCCGGTGCGGGCAGGGGCCTCAAGCAGGGCGCGGTCGATGTGGGGGGTAGGGCGGAAGCCGCGCAGGAGGAAATCGATCACCGGGGGGAACGGTGCGAGGGGGCCGCCGGGGCGGGGCGCGGGTGGCGTCTGGCGGAGCGAGTGGCGGGCACGGGTCAGCCGGCGGGCGTCCGCAGCAGATGGAGCGTCTCGTCCACCTGACGGTCCCAGGTGTAGTGGTCGAGGTCGGTGCGGGCAGCCTCGCCCAGGCGAGTGGCGAGGGCGGGATCGGCCAGGACGCGGTTGATGGCGGCGGTCATGGCCGGGTGGTCGCCGTAGGGAACCAGCAGCGCGTCGCGGTCGGATTCGAGGATTTCGAGATTGCCGCCGACGTCGGTGGTGACGATCGGGACGCCGGCCCAGCGGGCTTCGAGGAGGACGTGCGACATGCCCTCGTAGCGGGTGTTGAGTACGAAAAGGTCGGCGGCTTTGAGATAGCTGAAGACGTCTTGCTGGTCGACGGCGCCGACGAAGGTGGCGGGGGCGTCAAGTTCGGCGGCGAGGTGTTCCAGAGCGGTGCGCTCGGGTCCGTCGCCGACGATCACCAGGCGGGCGTCGCCGGCGAAGTCGACGGACATGCGGATGAGGTCGTCGATCTGTTTCCAGGGATAGAGGCGGGCGACGGTGAGGACGATTGGGCCGCTGAGATCGAGCTGGCGGCGCAGGTCGGCGGCGGCCAGCCGGACCCGGGGCCGGCCGACCAGGGCGTTGTTGACGACATGGATGCGCTCCGCCGGGACGCCCCAGCCGTGCACGAGACCGCGCAGGTAGCGGCTGGGGACGACGATGCGGCCGGCGAGGCGGCAGTAGAGCCGCTGGGCGAAACGGACCAGCTCGACCCGGAGCGGGTAGCGCCGGGCCTGGTAGGGATCGATGCCGTCGTCGGTCCAGCGGTGGCGGATGGCGTACTCCCAGGAGAAGTCGCCGACGATCTTGAGGATGGCCGGCCGGAAGGCGCCGCGGGCGGCGGCGGTGGCGGGGAGTTCCAGGCCGTTGACATAGACGACGTCGGCGAAGAGGGCGGCGAGCCACGTCCAGACGAAGACCAGGGCGAAGCGCAGCGGGACCGGCAGGCGGCGCGAGACGCGACGGACGGGATAGGGTTCGTCGCCATGCACGCGCGGGTCCTCGGCGGCGACGATGACGCGGACCCGATGCCCGCGGGCGAAAAGCTCGCCGGCAAGCCGGGAGATGTGGGTGGCCGGTCCGCCGATGTCGGGCGGGAACAGGTTGGAGACGAGGACGACGCGCAAGCCGGCCTACCGGAGCCCGGGCGGCGCGGGTGGGGCGGGGGAAGGAGCCGGCGGGCGGATCAGTCCGACTCCTTGCGCCACCAGGCGCTGTGGCAGTAGGGATCGACATGGTCGGGGTCGCCGTGCACGAATCCGGCGAAGGCCAGCGTCTGCTGGTGCCGCAGGGCGGTGGCGATCACCTGCCCGTGCAGGATCTTGAGTCCGTTCTCCCGGTCCAGCTCGAAGGTACGCAGCGCGGCTTCATAGGCCTCGCGGTATTCGTCGTTGCCCAGCAGGACCTCGATGAAACGCCGGGTCGAGAACTGGCAGGCCGGGAGGTCTTCGACCAGCTCGGCGACCACCGGCTCGATGATCCCCAGGGCTTCGGCGATGTCGGGTTCCTGAAATACGGCGTCGCCGTGGCTCATGGGTGGGTCCGGGGGTGGGGGCGGCGGATGATGTTAAGCGGCATCGACGTAAGTTTCGCAGCAGTCGCCGCCCTCGAGAACGCCGATGGCGGCGCGGACGTAATTGTCGTCGAGCGTGCCCAGTTCGCCGCCGTTGAACACCAGCGGGAAGTCGGGCTCGATGCCCAGCCCGTCAAGGTGCTGACTGTCGGGGGTGAGCCAGATGGCGACGGTGATGCGGACGACCGACTCATCGGAAAGCGAGAAGGGAATCTGGACCGAGCCTTTGCCAAAAGTAGTCTCGCCGATCAGCACGCCGCGGTCGTGGTCGCAGACGGCGCCGGCGACGATTTCGGAGGCGCTGGCGCTGCCGCCGTTGATGAGCACGACCACCGGCAGGTCGGCCGCCGTGGGCGAGCGCGAGGACCGGAACACCTGTTGGCCTTCGTCGCGGGTGTTCTCGCGGACGATGACGCTGTTGCGCGGGACGAACTCGCTGGAGACATCGATCGCGGCATCGAGGAAGCCGCCGGGATTGTTGCGCAGGTCCAGGATGACGCCGAGGACGTCCTCATCGCGGAAGTTCTCGAGGACGTCGCGGAGGTCGTCGGCGGTCTGCGCGCCGAAGGTGGTCAGCCGAACGTAGCCGTAGCCATCGATGATGGCGGAGACGACCGAGGGGATGACGATCTC
>CAYYTN010000309.1:0-269 GCA_964474495.1 uncultured Chloroflexota bacterium | reverse complement strand
AAGTCCGGGGCGACGCCGGCCCGCCGGATGGTCAGGACGACCTCGGTGCCGCGTTCGCCGCGGACCTGCTGGATGATGTCGATGAGTTCGCGGCCGCGCGTCGCCAGACCATCGACGCTGATGATGACGTCGCCGGCCTCGATGCCGGCCTCTTCGGCGGGGCTGCCGGGGAGCGGGCGGACGATGCGCAGGTGGCCGTCGTCGTCCAGTTCGACGGTGGCGCCGATGCCCTCGAATTTGCCCTCCAGGCGCTCGCGGTCAAGCTGGGC
>CAYYTN010000308.1:0-3291 GCA_964474495.1 uncultured Chloroflexota bacterium | reverse complement strand
GACATCGCCGTGCTCAACGCCAACTACCTGCGGGTCAAGCTCCAGGACGTCTACGACCTGCCCCACGACCGCATCTGCATGCACGAGGTCGTCTTCTCCGGCCGCCGCCAGAAGGCCCACGGCGTCCGCACGCTGGACATCGCCAAGCGCCTGATCGACTTTGGCTTCCACCCGCCCACGGTGTACTTCCCGCTGATCGTCGAAGAAGCGCTAATGATCGAGCCCACCGAGACCGAGTCCCGCGAGACCCTCGACCGCTTCATTGCCGCGATGCGCGCCATCGCCGCCGAAGTCGAGACCGACCCCCAACGCTCGCTCGATGCCCCGCTCAGCACCCTGGTCGGCCGCCTGGATGAGGCCACCGCCGCCCGCAAGCCCGACCTGCGCTACGTCCCGCCCGATTAGACCCGATTCCCGGAACGGACCCGACCCGGGCAATTCAGGCCCGCGCGGCTGTCGCGAGTGACGCTGTCCTGATGGCTAGAGGACATTGACCAATCGGCGTTGTCAAAGCCGAAACCCGAAAGCGGCAGATCCGTCGCCTGTCCCGTCCCAAAAGGCTCCGCCAACCGAGGAGTGGCGGTCTCATACACGCTGTTCACGGCGTGAACGGCGATCTCGCGCGACCCTTCTTGAGCCTCTCAGGCCGGGGTCGCCGCATCCGACCGCGCCGCCTCCCCCGGCGCACCCGCACCGCGGCTGGACTCCGTAGTCCCTTCGCGGTCCAGACCGGCCTCCGTCTCTCGGTCCGTTCCCGATCTACGGGGCTACCCGGCCTGAGAAAGGATCGTGCGCGGGGCCGGCGTCAGCACCGCGTCCAACGACAGCCCGAAGTTCAGCACCCAGAGCCCCAGGAAGTCCGCCCCCCGGTAGGCGATCGCGTTCCCGTCCGGCGACAGCACCCATTCCATGTTCGAGATCCGCAGCGGCGCCGAATCGGAGCTGGTCAGAGGAGTGGCCGCGCCGTCGGACGCATCGACCCACCACAGCGCGTGCGTCTCCTCCGCCAATTCCCGCGCCGGCATCACGATCAGGCCGTCTCCCGAGGGGTGCCAGGCATAGCTGCCCGCCAGCGGCATCTTCGTCGCCGCCAGCGTCGCGATATCCAGTACCCAGAGGCCGGCGTACTCCGGATTCGGCTCCGGCGCGCGCACGTAGGCGATCCGCGTCCCGTCTGGCGACAATCGGACATTGCGCAGGTAATCGGCCGCCAGCAGGCGTCGTAGGGCGCCATCGGTGGCGTTCATCTGCCACAGGCCGCGGCCGTCGTCGCGGTTGCGGCGCGCGCTCACCAGCAGGCTCTCCCCGTCCGGCAACCAGGCCACCACCGAGCCCGCCGTCTCCCCCAGCGCAACCCGATTGTTCCCCGCTGTGTCGGCAACATAGATCGTCGCCGGCCGCGTCCACGGCTGGCCAAAACCGGGCTGCCGAATCGAGAAAACGATCCGTGTCTCGTCCGGTGAATATCGAATCGTCCCGCCCACGTTGCGCAAGAGCGTCGTTTCGCCAGTTTCCCGGTCCAGCACCCTTACGTCCCCCAGCGTTCCCTCGGCCAGGGTCAGATAGCGCCCGCTCGGCGACTCGTAGCCCATAGCCGCCGTCTCAAACCGGGGATCGGCCGTCTCCACGTCCACGCTCCACCATCCGCTCACCCCGTCCCGCGCGTCCAGAAACCGCACCCGCGCGCCGTCTTCCGACCACCCAAACGCCGCGCAGCACCCGGCCTCGGTGATCGGACGCTGCTGAAAGTAGTCCGGCGACAGGTCTATCGCCGGATTCACCGCGCCCGCCGGCCCGGGCCCCGCCCCGCCCCCCGCCGCCAGCACCAGGCCCGCCAGCAGCGCCGCCCCAACCAGGGATAGCACCCCGGCCACAAAGACGGACCGCAGGACCTGGCCGGTCAACGCACGCTTCATCGCGCTACCGCGGCCACGGCTGGAGATAATCGTTCAGCAGGTAGCCGCCGAACCGAATATCCGGCTGGTCGTAGAGCGACTGCCAGCGTCGCGGCGCTTCGAGGTCGACCTCGAACGTCGGTTGCGAGAACGAAAGCCCCAGGCTGGCGTCGTCCCACCAGGGGGCATCGATCAGCGGGATCGGGTTCACCGCCGCCGTCATCCGGTCCGTGCGGATCTCGAGGTGCAGATGCGGCGACATGTCGCAGCGGACTTCATCCACGGAGTCGCCGCTCTCCCCGACCACGTCTCCGGCCTTCACCGCCTGGCCGATCTGCAGGTGCGTCGTTCGGACCCGCAGGTGCCCGTACAGGGAGAAATAGCCATTCGGATGCTCGATCACCACCGTATGCGGCGCCGAGCCGTAGGGCCCGTCGATCGCGTACACCGTCCCATCGCCGATCGCCAGCACCGGCGTCCCGCAGCGAGTCGAAAAGTCCAGCCCGAAATGGATCCCCTGCCCGGCCGAATAGGTGCGATTCCGGGCCCGGTAGGCCCCCGACGTGTTGCCGTAGGGCTGACCCATGAACCAGGTGTCGTAGCCGGGCGGATCGGCCAGCGGCGGCCGGAACGGCGGTGTCACCGTTGCCTCCGAGGCGCTTAGCGTGCCGGCGAAGGCCAGCGCCAGCAGCAGCGCCAGCGTCGCCGCCAGCGACCGCGGGCTCCCGAGGCCGTCGCGAACCGCCGAATATGACCGCCGCAGGCCGCGCCGGGCCCGACGGATTGCGTCCGTCCGCAGCATTTGCCTCCCGCTGAAATGCCGGTGCACAAGTCGCCAATAATAGCTGGCACCTGGGCCAAATTGACCGAAATCCCGGTGGATAACCTGTGGATTATCGGTTGAAAGCCGCCCGATTTCGGTGGGAAAGCTACCCGAATACAGTGGAAAAACGCCCTGGCTTGAGTCGGCAACCGGTGGCCATCCGGTTGATATCCCTGGCCCCATAGCGGACGTCTGGTGGATAACCCGGCCGCCATGGTGTCTCTTCTGTGGACCCTCGCGGCCCTTCCGCCCGTTCCTACCCTGCAAATCCCGCCCGACGCGGTGGATATCCCCTCTTACGGCCCCCTTCCGCACCCTCCGCCTATCTGCTCTCGGCGCAGTGGATAACCTCGCGACGCCGTCAGCGTCCTCACTTTGTCTGGCCCGAGTGCCGCGGACACCCCCTCGGCGACCTCGGTCAGCGCCCTCCGTCTGTTTGGCCCGAGTGCAGTGGACACCCCCTCGACAACCCGGTCAGCGCCCTCCGTTTGTTTGACCCGAGCGCCGCGGAAACCCCCTCGGCAACCCGGTCAGCGCTCTGGTGGCTTTCGAGCAGTTCGGCCGGGCGGCCAT
>CAYYTN010000307.1:0-3294 GCA_964474495.1 uncultured Chloroflexota bacterium | reverse complement strand
TCTGCAGGTGGGCCACCGTCAGCTCGCTCTCCCACCAGCCCCCGTCGGCCGCCGGCACCACGGCGTATTGAACCGTCGGGTCCGCTTCCAGCCGCATCCCCCGGTCCAGCCGATTCAAGAACACCGCCGCGATCCGCGCCCGTTCGTCGTCCAGCGAAGCCTCGCGCTCCACGATCGACGCCAGCGTCACCACCTCCAGCGGGGTGAGGCCCAGTTCCTCGGCCGCGTCGCGAATCGCCTGCGAGTACACCTCGTCAAAACGCAGCAGCATTCCGGCCACGAAATCCTCGGCGGTGGTTTGCACTCCGACCCGGTAGGTGTCCGGGAACAGGAACCCCTCCAGCGAAAGCCCGCCGCCCGGCCCGGGCAGGAAGTCGTAGTCGAACGTGGCCAGACCCTCCCGCACCACCCGCATGAATTCTTCCCGGCTGATGAGGCTCACCTCGGCCAGCGCGTCGGCGATCTCCTCCGCCCGCCAGCCCTCCAGCACGGTGATCACGCTGTCCTCGACCTCGCCGTGCTGCAACTCCTGAATAATCTGGTTCATCGACATGTTTTCGCGCAGCAGGTAGTCGCCGGCCTGCATCTGCGTCTCGAGGCCCCGGCGCGAAACCGCCATCCGGAAAATCAGCGAGTTGCGAATCAGCCCGGCGTCCTGCAGATCGCTGCCGATCTCGCCCACGCTCGCGCCCGGCTCGACCTGGAACACCAGCGTCTTGTAGGCCACCTCGGTGGGCGGCTCGGTCAACCGCGCCACCGCCGAGTAGGCCACATAGATGAACGCAAAAAGCGACACTATCCCGATCGCCACCACCTGCAGCGCCAGCCCCGCTATTCGCAAACGTCCTCCTCGCGCGCCCGCAAATAGTCCTCCAACAGTACCGCCGCCGCCCGGGCGTCGTCCCCTTGTTGCGGGCCACCCTGGCGCCGGTCGGCCTCAAATGTCGTCAGGCGCTCGTCCCAGAAGATTATCCGCTCGCGCCGCCCTTCGAGAAATGCCTGCGCGTCGGCTCGAGCTGTTCTTGCCTGGCCGCCCTCGGTTCCATCCATGTTCAGCGGCAGCCCCACCACGATCAGCCCGGCCTCCTGCTCGTCCAGCAGTTCCCCCAGCCGCGCCCGGTCGCCGGCCCGCCCGGTCCGCGCGAACACCGCCACCGGCGTCACCAGGGTGCGGGTCGGATCGCAGCGCGCGATCCCGATTCGCTTCCCGCCCATGTCCAGCGCCACGATCGCGCCCGCGCTCACGGCGCGCCCACGAATGGCGACGAACGGTCGATCCGCACGTTCACCCGAAACGGCAGCCGCGTGGTCCGCTCGGCGTGGCCCGGCCAGAACCGCAGGTCGTAGGCCGCGACCCCTTCCAGGCTCTGCAAATAGAGGTCGGCTTCGCCCAGCGGCACGTCCAGCAGAGCATCGCGGATTTCGTTCACGTCGATCCGTCGCCGGAGCACTCCCGATCCCTCCACCGTCACCGCCACCGCCCCGCTGATCACGCCGCCCACCTCCGGATCACTGACCACCAGCGATTCCCCCACCAGTTCGAACTCCGGCTCAACGCCCGGCACATCTCCCACCAGCGTTCCCCGCACCAGCTCGCGCAGATCTTCTTCCAGGAAGACCGTGGCGAAGTAGCGCACCCGCAGGTCCAGCCCGAACTCTTCCACTTCCTGGTCGGCGGCCGCGTCGAACGAAGCCTCGACGATGGTCGGGTTCTGCGCCCCGAGCGGCCAGACCCGCATGATCTCCCCTTCCTGAACCGCCACCGCCAATTCGGCCGACGCCTCGCCGGTCAGATCGTTCAGCAGATCATCACGCAGCGCCCGCCGGTCGGCCTCGGTCACGAACACCGAATCGCGGTCCGCTCCGCCGGCGATCGCTCCCGGCTGCTCGACGTCCAGCGAGAACATCAGCGGACCGTCCATCCGGTCGATGTTGCCGGAACCCAGGTTGCCGGCCGCCCCACTGGCCTCGGCCGCCACCGCCACGGTCAACTCGCCCGGCTCCAGGTCGTCGCCGGTGCCGCGGGTCCCCGGCACGGTCACGTCGACAACGGTCACATAGCGACGGTCGTCCGGGGTGGCCGCGATCGATCCGGCCGGCAGGTAGATCGCCCCCACCGTCAGGTTGGTCAACTTGACCTGCCCGGTGGCCCGGCTCACCGCCAGCGTCCGCCGGCCGGTCGCCGCCGCCCGCCGGCTGCCGGTCACCTCGGCATCCACGATTCGCGCCGGCACCCGCCCCCGGGCCACGTCCACCAGGTTCAACGCCGGTTCCGCCACCGCCTTGATGCGCACCGCCGGCCGCGCGCTCGCCAGCCGCAGGGCCACGTCCACGCTCGGGTAGAGGATCAACAGGAACGCCCCCACCAGCACTCCGATAATCCCCAGCAGCAGCACCGGGCCCAGCAGCGCGTCCCGCAGTTTCGCCGCCGGCGTGGCATAACCCGCCGCTACCCCGCAACCCGCCAGCGAGCGCGCCGTGCGCAGCGTCGCCCGCACCGGGAACTCGGCCATCCGCCGGACGTGCCCCCGGCCGTCCAGCGAGGGCACCGCGTGCAACCCCTCTTCCCGCGCCGCCGCGCGCACAATCCGGTCCGTCGAAACCAGCGTGAAGGGTCGCGGCCGCTCCCGCACTTCCCGCGCCAGCCGTTTCAGGTCGACCACCCCGGTCATCGGTGTCCCGATGCCGCCCACCACCAGCACCACCCCGCCCGCGCCCTGCTCACCGAGCGAACGCAGGATCCGATCCGGGTCGTCCCGCGATCCCACCCGCAAGAGCATCGTGCCGCCGGGCCCGTCCACCCGGTTGTCCTGGATCGCCGTGCTCACCGCACCCTTACCTCGACCGTCTAGCCGCCTTTCAGCGCTGCTTCGTAGGCCGCCCGGCCGGCTTCCAGCCCCTCGGCCAGCCGCGCCGCGTCTTTGCCGCCGCCGTTCGCCTGGTTCGCGCGGCCGCCGCCGCCGCCGCCGGTCACGCCGGCCGCCGCCTTCACCACGTCGCCGCAGTGCACGCCCTTCGCCACCGCCGTCTCCGACGCGGTCGCAAAGAACAGCGGCCGCCCACCCACATCCGCCCCGACCAGGTACGCCCAGTCGCCATCAAAGCCGGCCTGCAGGCGCTCGCTGAGGTCGCGCAGCGAATCGGAATCCTCGGCCTCGACCGCCGCCACCAGCACCCGCACACCCTCCACTTCGGCGGCTCCCGCCAGCAGCGCCTCCACCTGTCCGCCGGCCAGTTGCCAGCGCAGCCGGGCGATCTCGCGTCGTTGCTCGGCGCCGGTGGCCACGATCTGTT
>CAYYTN010000306.1:0-3295 GCA_964474495.1 uncultured Chloroflexota bacterium | reverse complement strand
CGTCGTCGAGCACCACGACTACTCGGAAAAAGACATCCAGATAGCGCTCTCCGTCGCCGGCGAGGCCGCCCTGGCCATCGACTACGCCCGCATCCGCACCGAATCCGAAGCCCGCGGCGACCGCCTCCGCACCTCCTTCCGCCGCCTCGGCGACGTCCTCGCCACCGGCGAAAGCCTCGACCAGACCCTCCAACTCGTCGTCAAGATCATGGTCGACATCGTCCGCGCCCGCGGCGTCGCCATCGCCCTTCTCGGCGAAGATCGCACCGGCATCGAGATACGCGCCGCCTCCGGCTGTCCCGAGCTGCCCGGCGGCCGGATCCCATTCGATCTGCCGCCCGACGGCGACGACGGCCTAGGCGGCCTTTCACCGCAGAAATGCCACAACAACTTTCGCGCCCTCCGGACGATGCTGAACAAGGCCGTGAAGTGGGGCTATCTAGCCCGAAGTCCGCTCGATCCAGTCGACCCTCCAAGAGTTCCTCGCAAAGAAGTACAGGCACTGTCTGAGGATGAAGTCCGCACCCTCATCGAGTTTGCGGGAGACACCGCGATCGGCCGGGCGATCCGCGTCGCCGTCTGCACCGGCATGCGGCGCGCCGAGCTTCTTGGACTGCGCTGGTCTGACATCGATTGGGATGGACGGACACTGCACGTTCAGCAGACCGTTTACAGGCTCCCACGGCGAGGATTCTTTCACGAGCCACCGAAGAATGACGGCTCCGCCCGCCAAATCTTTTTGACGCCCACGGCGATCAGGGCGCTCACGCGTCAGCGTGCGAAGCAGGGCGAGAACAAGCTGGCACTGGGAATGTCCTACGACGACAACGACCTGGTCTTTGCGGCCCCCAATGGTGGACCGTAAGATCCCAGCGGGTTCTATCGACGGATCGCCCGGATTGCCAAGGATGCCGGTCTCCAGCACGTTCACCCGCACATGCTTCGGCACACTTGCGCCTCGGTGCATCTGCGCGCTGGGACTCACCCGAAGGTCGTGTCGGAGATACTCGGGCATGCGTCGATCACGATGACGCTCGACACCTACAGCCACCTGATCCCCGACATGCAGGCCGACGCCGCTGCGGAACTCGACCGTAGACTAGCCATAGATCCGTAGCCGGGCTGGGGCAACGCTCGTCATGTGGCAGCGTCGCGCCGGGGCCGGGCCAGGTAGATTGCTGAGAAAGCCAACCATGACCGGTTCGTTGTCTCATTCGGCTGAAGCTAATAATGTGCCCTCATGCACGATCGAACTGCTTTCATCACCACCTCTGTCCTCCGACGAAGCACATGACTGCTAGGAGCCCCTACTCGGCACAGACGGAACTGCCGGCGGCGGCGAGCGGTCGCCAAGCATCAGACGATCTGGCCCGGAGTCGGCATGCCTTTTGACGACGGCTGGGCCGCACTGAACCTGGAAATGCCGGCGCGGGTGCCGAGGACCGAATACTCGGCGGAGCAGCACTGGACGCTGATCTCCAAGGTGACCGGGATCGCCGTGAGTTCCGACAGCGACGAGGCGATCCGGCAGCGTGCGCAGCGGGCCTTTCGTCAGGCATGGAAGTTCGACCTGATCTGGAGCACCCTGATCAAGCGCGAGGACATGGGCGCGAAGCGTTCCTACATGGGACACGCGGAGTACCTGGAGGACGGCTCGGATTTCGATACTGCTCTCGTCACGGCGTTCACCGATCCCGAGGAGGCGCTGGACTTCGATCCGCGGGAGAGTTACGGGCCGATCGACCGGCGGGCGACCACGCGACGTTTTGAGGAGCACTACCGGGCCAACCGTGAGCAGGCGCCGGACGCCGTGAACATGACCGGCGTCTACGTTAGCTGCGTGTCCGGCCTCATCGAGGTATTCGGCTGGGAGATGCTGCTGTTGGCCGCCGGCGTGGACGGGGAGCGATTTGGCCGGTTGACCGAGCGCTACGCCGACTGGTCACTGCAGTTCTTCGAGGCATTGGCCGAGGCGGACGTGCCGGTGGTAATGATGCACGATGACATCGTGTGGTCATCAGGCCCCTTCATCCGGCCGGAGTGGTATCGGGAGCACGTCTTCCCGGCCTACAAACGTCTGCTGCGTCCGTTGCTGGACAGCGGCAAGAAGGTGCTGTTCACCTCCGACGGCGACTACACGATGTTCGTCGACGACATCGCCGCGGTCGGGGTACACGGATTCGTCCTCGAACCGCTGACCGACCTGGAATACCTGGCGGAGAGGTACGGCGAGACCCACGCCATCATCGGCAACGCCGATACGCGCATCTTGCTGCGAGGTGTGAAGACCGAGATCAAGGCCGAGGTCGAGCGCTGCATGTCAATCGGGAAGCGCTGTCCCGGATTCTTCATGGCGGTCGGGAATCACATCCCCTACAACACGCCGGTTGAATCCGCTCTTTACTACAACGACGTTTACGAGGAGCTCGCCCCGCGTTGATCCGCGGCTAGTAGTCCAGCGCGGCCCCCCCGTCCACCTCCAGCGAGTGGCCGGTGACGAAGGCGGCGTCTTCGGAAGCCAGGAACAGGCAGGCGCGCCCGATTTCCTCAATGGTGGCCATCCGCCCGAGAGGATGGATGTCGTCCATGATGCCGAGGGCCTCAGTGAGATCGCCGGTGGAGCTGGCCCACTCGCGCATCAAGGGGGTGTCGACGCCGGCGGGCAGGATGGCGTTGACGCGGACCCCCTGGGGGGCGAGTTCGACGGCCAGGGCCTTGGTGATCCCTAGTTGCCCGGCCTTGGTAGCGCAGTAGGCGACGGCATCCCGCTGGCCCAGGATGCCAACCATCGATGACATGTTGATGATGCTGCCGCGGGTCTCGCGCAGGTGCGGTGTTGCGTACTTGCAGCCGAGGAAGGTGCTGGTGAGGTTCTGCCGGATGAGGCTCTCAAAATCCTCGAGGGCGATGTCATCGATCTTGGTGGCCGGCGGATGCCAGCCGGCGTTGTTAATCAGGGTGTCGAGCCGGCCATAGTGCTGGATCGCGGCATCGATCGCGCCCTCAATTTGGCCGGGCTCGGAGACGTCGGTCTGGACAAAGACGGCCTCGCCGCCCTCCGCCTCGATCTCGGCCACCGCCTCCAGGCCGGGCCCTTCGCTGCGAGTGGCAACCACGACTTTGCAGCCTTCGCGCCCGAACACCACGGCGCACCCGCGGCCGATGCCACGACCGGCGCCGGTTATCACAGCGACCTTGCCTTCGAGTCTCATTTTTGTTGGACCTCCGTCTGCCTTCTTGTGGCTGCGGCCGGCGTCGAGCGCCGGCCTATTCGATATCAGCCGGTGAAACGACC
>CAYYTN010000305.1:0-3295 GCA_964474495.1 uncultured Chloroflexota bacterium | reverse complement strand
TGTCGACCGGCGCCCCCCCATCATCCCCGACCCCGACCCTGCCGACAATAGGACTACAGGTTCAATATGCCTTTCCTGGCCGCCGCGTCGGCTATTATGTAAAGCGTAGCGGCGAGGTGGCCGCGGCAACCCTCAGGAGAATCGGTGAAGAAGAGACTGGCCATCATCGGGCTGGCGCTCGCGACCCTGCTGGCCGTGGCCAGCACGGTCGCCGCCAACGGCGTGGGCACGGTCTTCATCGCCGACGAGACCGGCGGCACGGTGACCGTTCTGGATGGTGTGAACCACCTGACGGTCGAGCGCACCGGGGTCGGCGAAGGCCCGCACTCGCTGGCCTTCAGCCCCGATTTCCAGCGGGTCTACATCGTCAATCGCGAGGATGCCGGGGTGGTAATCCTGGATCGCCAGACCTACACCGTGGTCGCCGGGATTCCCACCGACGGCCGTCCGGAGCAGATCCTGATGGACCCGGACGGCGAGATCGCGTACGTGACCAACTCGGCCCTCGATGTCATCCAGGTCATCAACCTCGACGACAGCATCATCCAGGGCACGGTCCCCACCGGGGACGCCCCGATCGGCATCGCCTACTCGCCGGATACCCGCCTGCTGGCGGTCGCCAACTCGGGCGACAACACCATCAGCATCATAGATCGCGTCAGCCTGGATCTCATCAGCATCATCCCGGTCGCAGTCGCCCCGTTCGATGTCGTCTTCATGGAAGACTCCAACACCCTGTTCGTCTCGGCGACGCTGGGCGGCGGCGTGTCGGTGGTCGATGTCGCCGACCGGCGCATCACCGAAGTGCTCACCGCCTGCTCGGCGCCGCGCGACATGGCCATCACCCTGGACTACGCCTTCCTCTACGTCACCTGTGAAGATGCCGACACCGTCGCCATCTTCAACACCGCCGACCCGTCGGAGGTGAAGTTCATCGGCATCGCCTCCCGGCCATGGGGCGTGGCCATCTCGGAAGACAACCGCTGGGCGTTCGTCACCAGCCGCGGGGCGGACGTGGTGACGGTCATCAACAACGCCACCCAGACGATCAAGTCGGTGGTCGAAGTCGGCGAGGGCCCCACCGGGATCGTCGCCGCCAGCCAGCCGGTTTCGCCGATCCAGTTCCGTCCCGGCGCGCCGATCGTGATCGAGCTTCCCCGCACCGGCGCCGGCGCTGCTCCAGACGAATTCCCCCGGGCCACCTGGCTGGTCATCGGCGCCCTGGTTGTGTTGCCGCTGGCCGCCGGCCTCGCCTTCCGCCGCCGCATCCGCGGGCCACGCTAATCCTCCGGTCCTCGTTCCCGGCCGTCCGGGGCAGCGCATCGCCGGCCCGGCAAACTTGATCGAAGGCACGGTTGTCCACGTCAGTCGCACCGACTGCGAGGCCGATGTCGACGGCAACCGTGTCCGCTTCCACGTCCTCGGCGGCACCATCCGCGAGGCCGGCGGCAAGAACCCGGTCCGGGTGGGCGACCACGTCCGCCTAAGGCTTCACTCAGGCACGATCGTGCTGGACGAAATCCTTCCTCGCGACTCGACTCTGCAGCGCACCACCACCGCCCACGGCCGGACCGTCCGCCGCGAGGTCGCCGCCAACCTGGCGCTGGCGGTCTTCGTGATCCCGGCGGTCGAGTCCGATCCGGCCATGCGCCCGCGCCGCCTGCGGCTACTGGATCGCATGCTGGTGTCGGCCGAGTACGTCGATCTGCCGTCGGCGATCTGCCTCAACAAGATCGACCTGCTGAGCGACCAGCAGGAGTTGGAAGGGGTGATATCTCCCTACCGCCGGGCCGGCTACCCGGTGCTGCGCACCTGCGCCCTGGCCGGCGACGGCGTCGAAGCGTTGCGCGATATCCTGCCGGCCGGTCTCTCGGCCTTCGTCGGGCCCTCGGGCGCCGGCAAGACCTCGCTGATCACCGCCCTCACCGGCCGCCACGACCTGAAAACCCTCGAAATCAGCAGCGCCACCGGCAAGGGCCGCCACGCCACGACCAGCACCTCGGCCTACGAACTCGACGACGACCGCTGGGTGGTCGATGTGCCGGGGCTGCGCTCGTTCGGCCTGGACGACGTGGATCCGGGCGACCTGGCGGTCTGCTTCGTCGACTTCCACGAATTCCTGGGCGAGTGCGAGAACCGCTGGTGCACCCACATGGCCGAGCCGGGCTGCGCGGTGCGGGCCGCCGTCGACGGGGGCGCCATCGCCCCGCAGCGCTACGAGAGCTACCGCCGCCTGATGGTCGACACCCCCCGCGAGTAGCCGCCAGGTCGTCGCCCGCCGCGAACGACCGCCGGATGATCTCGCGCTGTGATTGACGGCTAGGTCGCGGCCCGCCGCCGCCCCGCCGCCGCGTTCACCCGGTACACATAGGCCAGCACCTCGGCGACGACCTGGTAGATCTCCGGCGGGATCACCGAGCCCAGGTCCAATTCGGCCAGCACCTGCACCAGGTCGGGGTCCTCGTGGATCTTCACTCCGTGCTCTTTGGCCAGGGCGATGATCTTCTCGGCCACGAAGCCGTGTCCCGAGGCCACCACGCGAGGGGCCTCATCGCCGGTTTCGTAGTTCAGCGCCGCGGCTGCCTTCATTCCCGGGGGCCGCCGCCGTCGCGAAGCCATCGCTAAACCATCGTGTCGATGCGGCCGGTCATGGGCCGCTGCGGGGCTTCGGTTTGAATCTCGACCCGATGCAGTGAGTGGCGGATCGCCCCCACCTGCCGGCCGGTTTCGCTGATGGCCCGCGCCAACTCCGAGGAGCGATCTTCCAGCGCCCGCACCGACTCCAATTCTTCGCAGTGGAAGTGACAGGAGACGCTGTCGCCCTGGAAGGCCATCCCGACCTCCACCGGACCCAGGTTGCGCATGTTGAGGCGCAGGTGGATGTTGGCGTTCTCCGGGTCGATCTCCTCCTCGCCATCCCGCTTGTAGAGACGCAGTTCGCCGGACTCCCAGCCGTCCTCGGTGCGGATCGGCAGGTGGAAGACGAAATAGTCCATGGAATCGCTGCGGGTCGCCGGCGCAGAGTTCAGAAGTTGGTTCGCCTCGAGTCCCTCGGCCAGCTCGCCCAGGGTGGCCTGCAGGGTCAGCAGCGTCTCGCGCCCGGCGCCGGTGGAACCCGACAGGGCCTCGTTCACCTGCGACTGCAACTGGGCGACCAGCGCCCGGATATCGGTGGTGGTCTCACCGGCGGGCGCACCCTGCGCCAGCCGCGATTCGAGGCTCCTGCCGAAGTGTTCTACGACCCGGGCGATTTGCGCGGCCAGCGGCGCGGTGTCCGGCAGCGCCGGGGCGGCCG
>CAYYTN010000304.1:2652-3314 GCA_964474495.1 uncultured Chloroflexota bacterium | reverse complement strand
GGCCGCCCCGCGGAGCCGGCCGCCGGAAGCGGCTACTCGGCGATGTCTTTCAGCCGGTCCAGGTCCGTGATTACTATTTGCCGGCGCACCCGCTTGATGATGCCGGACGACTCCATGTCGGCCAGCTCTTTGTTGACGGTGACCCGGCTGGTGCCGACCATCTCCGCGAGCTCGGACTGGGTGAGGCGGACGTCGAGAAGCTGACCGTCTTCGACCTTCTGGCCGTAGATCGAGAGCAGCTCGATGAGGCGGCGGGCGATGCGGACGGTGGCCGAGTGGAAGACGGCCTCTTCGAGGACACCGTCCATGCGGCGCAGGCGCAGCGAGAGCACCCGCAGCATTTCCACGGCGGCGGTGGGGTTCTGGCCGAGGAAGCGCATGAAGTCCGAGCGGCGCAGCGTGAGCAGGGCGCAGTCCTCGGCGGCAATGGCGGCGGCGGAGCGCGGTTCGCCGTCGAGGAGGGACATCTCGCCGAAGAAGTCGCCGGTGCGGAGGACGATCAGGATCAACTCGTGGCCGTCTTCAGAGACCTGGGAGATGCGGACGCTGCCATCCTGAATCAGGTACAGGGCGTCGCCGTAGTCGCCCTGGTTGAAGATGGTGTCGCCGCGCTTCTGGGTCTCGGACCCCATCATCTTGCTGAGATCGACGAGGCGATCCTC
>CAYYTN010000304.1:0-2642 GCA_964474495.1 uncultured Chloroflexota bacterium | reverse complement strand
TGTCCGATGTTGAGCCGCATGGAAGGTTGTGCTTCCTTGTGAACCGTCGCCATGGACGGTCGCCAACGCGACGGCGACCGGGCCCCGGGGAGTGCCCCCGGCGGTGGAATTGCCCCGTTCATTCTGGCACGGGTGGCCGGGAATTGGCGCGATTCGTCGCGGGTAGCCGCGTTTGGTGGTCCCGGCGGGGGCTAGCGGACCATGTGCATGGGCATGATGACGTGGGCGTAGGTCTGGTCGTCGCGCGGACGCAACAGGCCGGGGCTGGTGGCGCCGGAGAGGAGGATCTCGATCTCGTCGGCGTTGACGATGTTGAGGCAGTCGCCGAGGAAGCGGGCGTTGAAGGCGATGAAGGTGTCGTCGCCCTCGACGGTGGCCTCGACCTGGCCGGTGTTCTCGCCGAGATCGGCGGAACGAGAGGAGACGACGATCTGGTTGGGGCCGGCCTCTTCGCCGCCGGTTTGCACGCGGATGACGTTGGAGCCGCCGCGGGCGAAGATGGCCGCGATGCGGGAGGCTTTGACCATTTCGTCGGTGTTGACGACGATGCGCGTCTGGTGATCGGGCGGGATGAGCTGTTCGTAGTTCGGGAACTGGCCTTCGACCAGCAGGGAGACGACTTCGGTGTTCCCGACCCGGAAGATGACGTGGGTGTTCTGGGCGCTGATGATGAGCTCGACCTCTTCCTCGAGGTCGCCCAGGATGCGCGAAATCTCCAGCATGCTGCTGCGGGGGATGATTACCTGCACGTCGCTGTCGACGCCGGTATCGGCTTCGAGATGCTTGACCGCCAGGCGGTAGCCGTCGGCGGCGGCGAAGACGATTTCGTCGGGCTTGATGGTGAGGCAGACGCCGGCGAGAACGGGCCGGCTGTCGTCGGTGGCCGCGGCGACCACGGTGAGGTCGATCATTTCCTTCAGGAAGCCCGGGGCGATCTTGAGCGACGTGCCGGCGTCGGCGGCGGGGACCGAGGGGAAGTCCTCGGCGGTTATCCCCTTGAGGGTGGAGCGGTAGCTGCCGCCGGCGATGGCCAGCTCGAGGGTGTCTTCATCGAGGCTGAGCTCGACGGGCTCGGCGCCGAGCTGGCTGACAAGCTCGGTCATCTGGCGGGCCGGGATGGTGACCGCGCCTTCGGATTCGACCTTGCAGCCGATCAGCACGGTGGTGGAGATCTCCATGTTGGTGGCCGAGAGCTTGAGCATGGAGTTCTCGGTGGCGACCAGGACGTTGGCGAGCACTGGTAAGCTGCTGCGGGTCGCTACGGCGCGGTTGACGACCGATAGCGCTTTGCTGAGATTCTCCTGAACGCAAATGACCTTCAACGATCTCTCCCCTGCTGGATTGCGCCGCTGCGCCGCCACGTTTTGCCCCGAGGGCACTATTGGAGACAGTATGCCTAATTTGCGTCCCCGGCGCGAGGCTGAGCGGGCGAGCCACTATATGTTGTGGGTAGTCGGAGCCCTGGACGACCGGCGGGCGCGGCGGTGAGGGGGATCCTGGGGGCCGTGCGGCGCTGGCCGGGGCCGGTCCTGGCGGCGGTGACCCTGGCGGTGCTGATTGCCTACTACCGGCAGGTCTTCGAGGGGCTGACCCCGGCCGGCTACGACGTCCAGACCTACTTCTTCCCGATGCGCAGCTACGCCCGCGAGGCGCTGCTGGATGGCCGGGTGCCGCTGTGGACGCCGAATGTGTTCACGGGAGCGCCGTTCGTGGCGAATCCGCAGTCGGCCGTGTTCTACGTTTTCAATCTGCTGTTGCTGCCACTGGCGCCGGCGGCGGGATTGGCGACGGCGGTCGTAATTCATGTGTGGATCGGGGCCGTCGGAATGGCGCTGTTCACCCGCCGGGTGCTGGGTCTGCGACCGGCGGCGACGGTGGTGGCGGCGCTGGCCTTCGGGCTGGGTGGGGCGGTGAGCGCGCAGTCGGGCCACCCGAACCAGATCGCGACCATGGCCTGGATCCCGTACCTGCTGTGGATGACCGACCGGGCGGTGGGACGCAGGGGCGCGGCGCCGCCGCGGGCCGGGCTGGTCGTACCGGCGCTGGCGGTGGTGGTGGCGTTGCTGGTGACGGCGGGCCATCCGCAGCAGGCCTACATCGCGCTGGCGACCGGGGCGGGCTACGGGCTGTTCCGGCTGTGGCGTCGGTGGCACACGGCGGCGGGTGATTGGCGGCCGGCCGGGCGCGGAGCGGGGCGGTTGGGGCTCGGGCTGGCCCTGGGCCTGGCCTTGGGCGCGGTGCAGTTGCTGCCGTCGATATTCCTTTCCGCCGAGTCGATCCGCGCGGGCGGACTGGAACTGTACGAGGCCGGGTCGTTCTCGCTGCGGCCGGGAGACCTGGGGACGGCGCTGCTGCCCGGGTTCACCGACGCGCCCCGCAGCGAGGAATACCTGGCGTTCGTGGGCTTCACCGGACTCTGGCTGGCGGGGCTGGGAGCGGCGCTGGGCCGGCGCCGCCTGGTGGCGGCGCTGGTGCTGGCGATCGCGGCGGCGCTGCTGCTGGCGGTCGGGCCCGAGTTGCCGTTCTTCCGGGTGGCGCATCGCTGGGTGCCGGGGTTCGATTTGTTCCGGGTGCCGGCGCGCTGGTTGCTGGTGCTGAATGTGGCGCTGGCGCTGCTGGCGGGGCTGGGGGTACACGGGCTG
>CAYYTN010000303.1:0-3326 GCA_964474495.1 uncultured Chloroflexota bacterium | reverse complement strand
CGAGACCCGACTTGGTGCAGATCTTGACTCCTGAAGCTGCTGAGGGAGGAGGGATGACCGGGGGCGGGACATCTGCCTGTCTTTTGACCCCGGCGGCCACTTGGATCCTGAAAGAACTGTTAGCCGATCCCGCCGGGGTTTCGAAGGCCGACACGCAGGCCCTTCCGGAGCGGCTCCAAGCCGCGACCGCAAAACTCGAAGACTCGCCCAGCGGTCGACAACGAACCACGGCCCTCAAAGCGGGACTTACCCGTGCTGGCTTGTCCGAGGCTGAAACCCAGGCGGTACTCAAGGCCCTCGCTAGAGCGCCTGCCGGTCGACCCGACCAGGCGGCCGCCGAATACGAATGGGACGTGCCAATACCGCTGGTCACGATGGACACGCCACCGTTCGCGGTGGATTCATCCCCACCGTGGCTCCCCGGATTGGTGGCCCGGAGCATCATCCGTGATGTGTTCAGAGCCCGTCTGCTAAGCCTGATTGCCGGGCTTCGACGGCGGGCGCGAGCGCGACGCAGAGTCGGGGCGAAGGCACTCGCCGAAGGCTGGCGGCGGATGCTCGACACCGGGCAGGCTCGAAGCCGGGCCGATCTTGCCCGGCGGGTTGGAGTCTCCCGCGCCCGGGTGACCCGAGTTCTGGGGCAAGCCGGTGCCTAGGCCGAATCGCACCCTACAAGCACGTCCTGATTCGGCGGGATCCGGCCTGTCTCTGCCTGAACAGATGATCTCGGACTGTCCACTTTGCGGAATTCACTCCCGTTCCGTACCGACAATTGAGGGAGTTCGGCGACGACGCCGACGACGGCGTTGCTCTAGTGTTCACTGGGGTATGTCGCAGTGGTGACAGAGACCGGACCAGAGACGGAAGAGGCCGCGCTGAAACTTGCCGCACGAGGGCTCCGCGTTCTTCCCGTTCACGGGATCGTTGATGGGGCTTGCACGTGCCCTAGGGGCAGAGACTGCAGCAGCCCAGGGAAGCACCCGCACATCAGAGCATGGCAAGAAAAGGCAACGACCAACGTCGCTACGATTCGCGACTGGTGGAAGCGACGGCCCAGCGGGAATGTCGGCGTCGCGGCTGGAGCGGAGTCAGGCGTCGTCGTTCTCGATATTGACGCCAAATCGGGTGGTGAAGATAGCCTCGATGCACTCATCGCCGAACGGGGGCCACTACCGCACACTCCCGAAGTGTTGACCGGCGGCGGAGGTCGCCACCTTTACTTCCAGCACCCCGGCGGCAACATCCCCAACAGCGCTGGTCGACTCGGCCCGGGCGTCGACATTCGGGGCGAGGGCGGTTTCGTAGTCGCCCCACCCAGCAAACACCAATCGGGGAAGTCGTACGAGTGGGAGGCGTCCAGCCACTTTGAGGACGTGCTTCCGGCTCCAATTCCAGCCTGGCTGATCGATTTCTTGCGGCCGGTTGCAGGGGGGCAATCGAGATCGGACTCACCGGATGTTCCCAACCGCATCCCCAGGGGCAAACGGAACCCCACGCTGTTCAGCATGGCAGGGACGATGCGGCGTCGCGGCCTGGATGCCGAGGAGATTCAGGGTGCTCTGCTTGTTGCCAACGCAAAGCGGTGTGACCCGCCCCTGAGCGATGAGGAGATCGCATCGATCGCCCACGGCATCGAACGATACCCACCAGCCGATTCCGAGAATCTGGTCACCGGGGGGCGGGAATCCCACGAGGATGCATCCGTGAAGGAATCCGCCAGCCGCGTCCAATCGGATGGCGAAGACCGGGATGATTTGGGGGACATTCGCAACGGGCGTCGCCTCGTCTCCTTGCATGGCAACGATCTACGTCACTGCGACGAACTTGGGTGGCTGGCATGGGACGGTCGTCGCTGGGCTCGCGCCCGGAAAGAAGCGACGGAGCGCGCCAAATCCGTGTCTTCGGCCCTGCGGCGCGAAGCCAGAGACTGCAATGAAGCCACCCAGAAGGAACTGAATCGGCTTGCGAAAAGGGCCGCATCCGCCAAGGGCGTTCACGACTTGCTAGCGATGGCAGAGTCCGAGCCCGCCGTGAATGTGAAAGCGGAGCAGTTCGACACCGATCTCTGGCTCCTCAACGTTCGGAACGGAACGTTGGACCTCCGCACTGGCGACCTTCGGTCACACCGGCAAGTGGATCTCATCACCAAGTTTGCCGATGTGCAGTTCGATGCTTCCGCTACCTGCCCGCAATGGGAAGCCTTTCTCGAAACAGTACTTCCCAATCCGGAAGTTCGAGCGTTCGTTCAGCGAGCGGTTGGGTACTCGCTGACGGGGTCGGTCCGCGAACAGGTCATGCTTCTGCTTTACGGCACCGGCGCAAACGGGAAGTCGACATTCCTGGAAACAGTCCGGTCGGTGGTGGGTGACTACGGCCAACAAACTCCGGCCGAAACCCTGCTGCAACGCCATGCTGGTGCGATTCCAAATGATGTGGCACGGCTGCGGGGTGCACGATTCGTAGTCAGCATCGAGACGGATCAGGGCCGACGAATGGCCGAGGTGATGGTGAAGCAACTCACCGGCGCCGACACCATCAGCGCTCGGTTCATGCGCCAGGAATGGTTCGAGTTTCGCCCGATCTGCAAGATCTGGCTGGCCACCAACCGCAAGCCGGTGGTTCGCGGTACCGACGAAGCGATCTGGCGACGCATCCGATTGGTTCCGTTCACGGTATCTATCCCGGAACCGGAGCGTGACAAAGACCTGCTCCTGAAACTACGGGAGGAGCTGCCGGGGATCCTCAACTGGGCTCTGGAAGGCTGCCGCTTTTGGCAGCGCGACAGTCTGGGGATGCCGGATGGGGTACGCGTGGCCACAGCCATGTATCGCGCCGAGATGGACGTCCTCGGCTCGTTCATCGACGAATGCTGCCTAATCGACGATGCGTGCTGGACCTACACCGGCCCCCTCAACGATGCGTACAAATCCTGGTGTGATCAAAACGGGGAGAAGCCATTGAGTACGCGAGCGTTCGCACAGCGGCTCCAGGAACGGGGTTTCGTCAACAAGAACCACGGGCCGAAGAGGCGGCGTGCGTGGTTCGGCCTGGGCCTGCTAGAGCAAAGCTCATTCGATGGGTGAGAGCTTAGAGAGCATGAGAGCTTGCGAGAACAATCTCCGTTATCGGCCCCATCGCGCGCGCGCGATGACCTCTATATGGGAAATACCCTCTCCGATGCTCTCATGCTCTCACCTGCGGGATTGCGGGGCGCGCGAGGGCTGCTCGGTCAGGAACAAAATGACCTGACGAATCCGGGCGGCTCGTATGGGTAGCAGGTCAGGTTGCCGTCTCCGACCCAGTCCAGGATTGCCAGTTGCTATCGG
>CAYYTN010000302.1:0-3359 GCA_964474495.1 uncultured Chloroflexota bacterium | reverse complement strand
CGGTGACGGTGGCGGTGCCGAGCGGATTGCACGCGGAGGTTGGGGCGCGGGCGGCCCACGGGGGCCTGCACGTGCTGACCGAGAAGCCGATTGAGATCACGCTGGCGGCTGCCGACCGGTTGATCGCGGCGTGTGCGGCAGCAGGAGTGACGCTGGGATGCATCTCGCAGTCACGGACGGAGCCGGATATCGCCGGGGCGCACGCGGCCGTGGCGGCCGGGCGGCTGGGCCGGATGGTGCTGGCCAGGGCGGATACGAAGTGGTTTCGGTCGCAGAAGTACTACGACGAGGGGGGTTGGCGGGGGACCTGGGAGTTGGATGGCGGCGGGGCGCTGATGAACCAGTCGATCCACGCGATCGACATCCTGCAGTGGGTGATGGGGCCGGTGACGTCGGTGAGCGCCTATGCGGCGACGCTGACCCACGAGATCGAGGCGGAGGACAACGCGGTGGCGGCGATCCGGTTCGCGAGCGGGGCGCTGGGAGTGCTGGAGGGGTCGACGTCGCTCAAGGCGGGACGGCCGCGACGGCATGAATTTCACGGGGACGGGGGCTCAATCGTGCTGGAGGACGGGCGGGCGGCGGTGTGGGATGTGAAGGATGGGTCGGCGGCGCCGTCGGCGGGGATCGACCCGGCCGAGACCGCCGGGAAGGTGGTGGGGCGGATGGACCACAATCCGCACCGCCGGCAGGTAGAGGACTTCGTGGCGGCGATCCGCGCGGGCCGGGCGCCGCGGGTGGACGGAGCGGAGGGGCGGGCGCCGGTAGAGTTGATCCTGGCGATCTACGAGTCGGCGGCGCGCGATGGGGAGCCGGTAACGCTGCCGCTGTAGCGGGCAGCGACTGTTTCTTCTAGATTGATTGGTCCCGGCGCGGGGAGGGGCGCCCCGGTCTAGAAGCGAGCGAGGGCGGCGCGCATGAAGTCGTGGCTGGAGCGGAGGCTGTCGTAGGGATCGCGCAGGAAGGCGTCTTGCTCGACGATCCAGACGGTGGTGCCGGCGTCGCGGGCGGCGGGGAGGATGGCGTGCCAGTCGAGGTTGCCTTCGCCGACCGGGGCGAAGAAGGGGTGGGGATGGGATTCGCCTTCATCCCGCACGAGGGTCAGGTCTTTGACGTGGAGATAGTCGACGCGCCCGTGGAGCCGTTCCAACAGGCGGGCCGGGTCGACTCCGCCGACGGCGACCCAGTAGACATCGAGTTCGATGGCGAGGGCCGGGGCGTTATCGACGAGGGTGTCGAAGGGAGCCGGTCCGCCGCCTTCGGGACGGGCGAATTCGTGGGCGTGGTTGTGATAGCCGAGGGCGATACCGGCGGCGGCCAGGGCGGCGGCGACGGGCGGGACGGCGTCGGCGAAGCGGCGATAGCTGTCGGGGTCGTAGCGGTCGTACTCATCGCGGAAGATGGGGACGGCCACGTAGGTGCAGCCCATGGCGTGGAGGTATTCGATCTCGGCGGCGGTGTCGTCGCGTAGCGCCTGCCAGCCGCGGTGGGCGCCGAGGCAGTCGAGGCCTTCACCGTCGAGCATGCGGTGGGCTTCGGCGGGAGTGGTGTCGGCGTCGGGGCCTTCGACGGCGGCGACGGTGGAGAACTGGACGCCGTCGTAGCCGATCTCCTTGACCCGGCGCAGGGCGTTGGCGAGGCCGGCGCGGTTGCGGATTTCATCGCGGAGGGAGTAGAGCTGGGCGGCGAGGCGGTGCATGGGTGGTCTCCTGGCTATTCCGGATCCGGGGGCGCGAGCTGGTTGGCGAGGTCTTCGAAGTCGGTGGCGCGGATGTCGAATTCCTGGCCCGATTCTACGGGGCCGCCAGGGCCGTGCTCGTCGGGCCGGGCAACGAAGGCGGTGGCCAGGCCGGCGCCGGCGGCGGCGCGCAGGTCGGCCGGGTGGGCGGCGACCATCATGACCTGGGCGGGGGTGAACCCGAGGTAGCCGGCGGCCATGAGATAGACCTCGGGATCGGGTTTGTAGCGCTGGACGAGTTCGGCGGAGAGGATGCAGTCCCAGGGCAGGCCGGCGCTCCTGGCCATGTTGGTGAGGAGGGCGAGGTTGCCGTTGGAAAGGGTGGCGAGGACGTGGTATTCGCGAAGGCGGGTGAGGCCGGGGATGGCGTCGGGCCAGGGGGTGAGGCGGTGCCAGGCGCGGTTGAGGTTATCGATGGCGGCTTCGGGAAGGCCGGTGACCGCGAAGCGCTGGAGCAATTCGTCGAGGATGAGACGGTGGAGCGCGTCGATGTTGGTCCAGAGGAGTTCGCCGGAAGCGACGCGGCGCATGGCCGGCCCGTAGCCGGCGCGCCAGGCGGCGGCGAACTCGGCGGGGTCGAGGTCGAGGTTCAGTTCGGTGAGTTCGCGGATGAGGGAGCCGCGCCAGTCGACGACGGTGCCGAAGACGTCGAAGGCGAGGGCGCGGATGTGGCTATGGTTCATGGGGCCGGGCGGGGCCGGGTGGTTGGAGGGCGTAGCCGGTGAGGGGGGAGTGGGCGCAGAGCCCGGCGACGTGGCAGTTGTCGCATTCGGGGGGGAGGTCGGTGGGATCGCCGAGGCGGCAGAGGCGGCCCTGGTCGGCGAGCATTTCGAGGGTCCACTGGACCTCGTGGAGGCGCAGGCCGGTGCGGCGGGCAAGCTGGGCGAGCGTCAGCCCGCCATCGGCGGATTCGAGTTCGTTGAGAACGCGGCGGAGCATGACTGAGACTAGCCGAAGCCCAGGGTGCGGCCGGCCTGGTAGACGATGAGGGCGCCCAGCCAGGCGACGCCCATGCTGTAGGCAACCTGGAAGGCGGTGAGCCGCCAGGAGAGCGTTTCGGCGCGGATAGAGGAGAGGGCGGCGAAGCAGGGTACGTAGAGGAGGACAAAGACAAGCATGCCGGCCGCGGCGGCCGGGGAAATGGCCGCGGCCATGGCGGCCTGGATGCCCTCGGTGCCGGCTTCGAGGGCGGGGCCGCCGGCGTACAGGACGGCCAGCGCGCCGAGGACCAGTTCCTTGGCGGCGAAGCCGATCAGCAGGGCCATGCCTTCCTTCCAGCCGAGCCCGAGCGGTTCGACGCCAGGCTCAAGCCAGCGGGCGGCACTGCCGAGCCAGCTATCGGCCCCGTTGAATTCGACTCCCCATGGCATGGAGCCCAGGAACCAGATGGCGACGGAACCAATCAGGATGTATTGCCCGGCGCGCTTGAAGAAGGACCAGGTTCGTTGCCAAACGGCAAGTCCGACGGTGAGCGGGGTGGGGAGCTTGTAGCCCGGCAGTTCGAGGATGAAAGGGGCGGTGGGCCCCTGGAGAACAGTTCGACGGAAGAGCCAGGCGGAACCGAACGCCACGAGCGCCCCCAGGGCGTAGAGGGCGAAGACGACGAGCCCGACGCGGCCGG
>CAYYTN010000301.1:3088-3360 GCA_964474495.1 uncultured Chloroflexota bacterium | reverse complement strand
CCCCGGCGCCGGTGGCCCGCAGGTGCGGCGCCGCCGCCCGCGTGACCTGAAACGGGCCCAGCACGTTCACCCGGTGGATATCCATCCACTTGTCGGTCGTCATCGACTCCAGGTCGGGGTGATCGACGAAATGGGTCATCCCGGCGTTGTTCACCACGAAGTCGAGCCGTCCCAGTTTTGCCACGGTCTCCTCCACCATCGCCCGCACCGCGGCGTCATCGCCCACGTCGGCCCGCACCGCCACGGCCCGCCCGCCCGCACTCTCGATCTCC
>CAYYTN010000301.1:2066-3078 GCA_964474495.1 uncultured Chloroflexota bacterium | reverse complement strand
TGCACATTCGTCAATTCGGTGTCGTCCGGGTAGTCCAGCGCCACCGCCACCCCCAGCCCCCCCAGCCGCAACGCCGTCGCCCTACCGATTCCCGCTGAGGCGCCGGTCACCAGCGCCACTCGTTGCCCGTCAACCATCCGGCCCTCCTCGGGGTTTCAAAGTGGCCGGATAGTAGCGCAATTCCCCGGGTTCCGAGGCCGGCCAGCCGCCGCCAAACCTGGCGAGCAGCGCCGGAATTGGCGGCCGGCCACGAGTCTCCTTCCTGGGGAGACGTGCTACTCTCCCGGGGGTAGGGAAACCGCGGGATGCCGTCCGGCCGACGGCTCCCGGACTCCGGGGGGGGGCGAACATGGCAACTACTGCCGCGTCACGCGCGCCGCTGCGACGGCGGCTGGGAATCGGCAACCGTGGGGGTCTGGCCGGTTACGTCTTCGTGCTGCCGTCAATCGTCCTGCTGATCATCTTTGTGATCCTGCCGATCTTCATCGCCTTCTACTACAGCCTCACCGACTACGATCTCATGCGCGAACCGGTATTCGCCGGTGCGAAGAACTACGTCAACCTCTGGCAAGATGTTCGCTACCCTCGCGCCGTCACCAACACCCTGTATTTCGCGTTCGGCACCGTGCCTTCGGCAATCGTCACCTCCTTGCTGCTGGCAGGCTTGATCAATCACCAAATACGCGGCATCTACGCCTACCGGGCCTTCTTCTACCTGCCGGTTGTGAGTTCGATGGTGTCCGTTTCGCTGATCTGGCTGTGGATGTACGATCCAAATTTCGGTTTGCTCAACGATGGACTGGAATTGATCGGCCTGCCCCGCATGAAGTGGCTGTGGGCACCCGAAACCTCAATGCTCTCGGTCATCATCATGAGCGTCTGGAAGAACATGGGACTGAACATGGTGATCTACATGGCCGGCCTGCAGGGCATCCCGCCGCACATCTATGAGGCGGCCGAAATCGACGGCTCCGGCCGGCTGACAACGTTCTTCCGCATTACCGTGCCGCTG
>CAYYTN010000301.1:0-2056 GCA_964474495.1 uncultured Chloroflexota bacterium | reverse complement strand
GCTGAAGCCGACGACCTTCTTCGTGGTGATCGTGTACTTCATCGGGGCGCTGCAAATGTTCACCCAGGTGTACGTAATGAACGTATCGGTGGGCCATGGTGCCAGCGGATATCGCATCGGCGGGCCGCTCGACAGCGCCATCACCGTAGTTGTGCTGATCTATGACAACGCGTTTCAGTACTTGAAGATGGGCTACGCCGCGGCGATGTCGGCGGTGCTCTTCGTGGTTATCGGCGTCGTCACTCTGATCAACGCCCGGGTGCTGCGCTACGACATCGGCTACTAGCGGTCACAGACGGTCGCAGACCGCTTTCTTGTGCCTCCGGCGGATCGCCTGGTGGCTCCGAGCTATCCCGTGGCCCGACCTGTCTGCAGGTTGGGACCTGGTGACCGCCCTCTGACTCGCGCCAATCAACTCGCGCCAATGAATCAGACGAAGTCAGCCCTAGGCTGCTGCGTGCAGGTTGGGACCTGGTGACCGCCCTCTGACTCAAGCCAATCAATCAGACGAAGTCAGCCTTAGGTTGCTGCGTGCGGGTTGGGACCTCCTCCACCCCCCCCGCCGGGCCGCGATAGCTCGCTCGTAGTTCCGGCCCAATTCGGGGGCTAATTCAATCAGGGCGGCATTGGCAGGCGCCGGGCTGTCCTCGATCGGTCGGTAGCTATCTTCCGTCCCGGTCCGGGTCCGCCCGCCAGGCTCGCTGCACCGTTCGTCGCTCATCATCCAACCAGCCGTCCGTAGGGCTGCAAAGGGGTCGGATACCGGCGAGTATTCCGGCTCTACGAGGCCCCCGCCGCCCCGCCGCATCCGGCCCGGCGCACTCCTCACCAGCCGCTCCCGCAACGGCCCCAAGAGAATCCTTTCGCGATTTGTAAACCGCTTGATACGGACGCCGAGCCATCCTGCCGAAATAGGGAATGTAGGGACAATTTCCTTAGGCAGGGATTCAGGAACGACCAGTGTCAAACGCACTCCACATCTCCATTGCTGCTGCCGCCGCCGGAAGTATCCGGGTGACGGTGGCCATCCTGGCGGCGGCGCTATTCGCGCTGGTCGCCACCACCCCCATCCGGGCGGACTCCCCCCCGCTGACCGCCAACGTGATCATCGAAGCCGGCTACGCCTTCGCGCTCGACCCGGCCACCGGCGACTGGGCCCCGGTCCAGCCGGTCGACACCCTTTCCGAGGGCGCGCAGATCGGCACCGGCCCTGACAGCCGCCTGCTGCTCACCTTCCCCGACGGCTCGGTCCTGCAGATCGAGTCCGACACCCACGTCGCGCTGGTCAACATCGCCATCGACAACATCGTCGTCTACCAGTTCCACGGCAACACCTGGGCCCGCGCCGCCGGCACCGTCGAGACCGTCATGAAGATCGAGACCCCGTCCGGGTTCCTCATCGCCACCGACGCCGAACTCAAGTCCACCGTCCACCCCGACGGCGGGCTCGAGGTCAAGATCACCGGCGGCCAGGCCGACCTGGGCGCTAACGGCGACCCCTACGGCACGCCGATGTCCACCGGCGACTT
Source organism: uncultured Chloroflexota bacterium (assembly GCA_964474495.1). Lineage (GTDB taxonomy): Bacteria > Chloroflexota > UBA11872 > UBA11872 > VXNJ01 > JASLPR01. The sequence continues at coordinate 527 of CAYYTN010000301.1, read as the reverse complement.
CGTGCAGGCCGGCGACGGCAACCAGCCCACGGTCGACGTGCTCGATCTGGTCGAAGTCGAAGTCGTCAGCCTGGGAGCCCTTCGCGAGCAGGTCCCGCCGCCGGTCGAATCTCTCGAGATCACGGTCGAGACCGTCGTCTTGGAAGAAGAAGAGGTCGCCGAGGCGGTCGCCGCCATGACCGGCTCCACCGCCCCCGAGATTGAAACCGCCGACGCGACCGACGACGCGGGCAGTTCCGAGCCGGCCGCCACGGCCGCCGCCGAGCCCACCCCGGAGCCCACCCCGGCCCCGACCCCGGCGCTGACCGAAGCCGAAGCCCGCGCTATCATGGACGCCGCCATCGGCGCCGCGGTCGCCGAGCGCAACGCATCCCGAACCGCCGCCCGGACCACCCGCGACGCCACCATCGACGCCGCCGACGCCATTCGGGACGCCGCGGTGGATGCCGCCGACGCCACCCGGGACGCCGCCGTTGACACCGCGAAGGACATCAAAGACGCGGAACTGGATGCCACCAAAGCCATCA